>VBEF01000106.1 GCA_005881275.1 Chloroflexota bacterium | reverse complement strand
CGTCTCTCGGCGTTGACGTCATCGATACGACTGCGGGACAGCGCATAAAAAGGTAGGAGCCGAGCCATGCGGCCCGGCCCCACGAGAGGAAGGGGTCTCTAACAGCTCGACCGGCGGCTATCCGCCGCCCTTCGGCGCCAGGTGGGTTTTGGTCTTGCCATGGCCGTTCGCGTTGCCGTTCGCGTTGCCGTTCCCGTTGCCGTTGGCATTCCCGGCTCCGTGCGAGCCACTGTTTTCCTTACCGTGCTGCTGCGCGGGGCTGGCGACCGCCGTCCCATGTTGGCTTGCGAACGAGCTGACGCAGTCGCCGATGCCGTGCTGGCCATCGGCCAGCTGCGCCTTGCAGCTGTCCACCTGCTGCTGCACCTGCCGGCCCCAGTCGGCGGGATTCAGGCTCCCCGTCGCGGAAGCCCCCGCGACAGTGACGGCCGCCGCGGCTACAGCAACGCCGGTGAGCAGCTTGACCGTAAGTGCAGCGCCGGCTCCTCCGAGAAGCGCCCGCGTGGCCTTGCGGCTCGCGGCCGGGCGGCGGTCGGGGACCGGCATGGCCGCGAGCGGGTCCAGGACCCGGTGCAGCTCCTGCTCCAGCTCGCGCTCGAGATCGCTCATTGGTAAGTAGCCATAACGCCGATCACCGCTCGGGCAACCATTTTCTCGGCTAGCGCTCCCTTCCCAAAACCGCCTGGAGCTGCTTGCGCGCCGCCCCCAGGCGGGAGGCGACCGTCTGTTCGGGCACGCCTAGCGCGGCGCCGATCTCGCGGTTGCTGTAGCCGTGGTAATACCGGAGCACCAGCGCGGCTGCCTGCTTGGGCGGGAGCTTCTTCAGCGCGCGGACGAGCTCCGATCTCTCGGCGACGGTCGATGGGTCGGGACCCGGCGCCGGGCGACCGAGGCGGCGGATCAGCTCGCCCGCCTGGCCCAGGCTCTGATGCCGCCGATCTGAGATTGCGACATTGATGGCGATCCGGTGCAACCACGCCTCAACCGGCGCGTCTGGCCGCCACGATGCCCAGTTCCGGTACGCGCGCTCGAACGTCTCCTGGGCGCAGTCCTCGGCCGTGGCGCGGTCGCGCACCATCGTGATCAAGGTGCCGAGGATGCGGTGATACGTGTTTCGGTAGAGGCGCTCGAAGTCAGCCTCTGATCCTGGTTCATACCGCTCCCGGGCGCTCGGCTCCTCTATTGACTCCGAACGAATGTTCGTCTAACCTCCCCGAACATATGTCCAGCCCTCCCCGCTTCGTCCCTGCCGACTTTCCAGGGGAAATAACGCTGGATCACGTGATTCCCGCCGCGTCGGCCGTCTTCGCCCCGCTTCCGGCTGACCTTCGCCCCGAGCTGGTCGCCGCACTCGGCAGGCGCGGCATCGAGCGCCTTTACTCGCACCAGGCCGAGGCCTACGAGGCGGTGACGCGCGGCCGGCATCTGGTCGTCGTCACCCCGACCGCCAGTGGAAAGACGCTTTGCTACAACCTCCCGGTTCTTCAGCGAATGCTCGAGAGCCCTGAAAAACGCGCCCTGTATGTATACCCGACCAAGGCCCTGGCGCAAGACCAGCTGGCCGAGCTCGGCGCCCTGAAATCCGGACTCCCGATCGATGTCCGCGTCGACACGTACGACGGGGACACGCCTCCGGGCCGTCGCACGGCGATCCGCGAGGGCGGCCACATCGTCATGACCAACCCGGACATGCTCCACACCGGTCTGCTGCCCCATCACACGCGGTGGCGCCGCCTCTTCTCCAGCCTCGAGTTCGTCGTCATCGACGAGCTCCACACCTATCGGGGGCTCTTCGGCAGCCAGGTGGCGAACGTGATCAGGCGGCTGAAGCGCATCTGTGCCTTCTATGGATCCAGCCCGACCTTTATCTGCGCCTCGGCGACGATCCGCAATCCGCGAGAGCTCGCGACGCGGCTTCTCGAGGAAGACAACATCGCCCTCGTCGACTGCAGCGGCGCGCCGCGCGGTGAAAAGCGACTGATCTTCTACAACCCGCCGCTGCTCAATCGCGACCTCGGTGTACGACGAAGCTCGATGCTCGAAGCCCGTCGCATCGCCGCGTCATGGATTCGCGCGGGCGTGCAGACGATCGTGTTCTGTCGCAGCCGGCTTGCGGTCGAGGTGATGCTCAGCTACCTGAGGCAGGACCTCGACCCTCGTCTCGATGCCCCTCGCCGCGTCCGCGGCTACCGCGCCGGCTACCTCCCTCTTCACCGCCGCGAGATCGAGTCGGGTCTGCGCAGCGGAGAGATCACGGGGGTTGTCAGCACCAACGCCCTCGAGCTCGGCATCGACATTGGAAGCCTGCAGTGCGCGGTGCTGGTCGGATATCCAGGGACGATCGCCTCGACGTGGCAGCAGCTCGGCCGCGCCGGCCGCAGGTCGGGATCAGTCGGCGTCTTCGTGGCGTCGAGCTCGCCTCTCGACCAGTTCATCGTCCGCCATCCCGAGTATTTCCTCGCCACCGACCCCGAGGAAGGGCTAATCGACCCCGACAACCTGCTCCTTCTGGCGGCTCACCTGCAGGCCGGCCTGTTCGAGCTCCCGTTCGTGGATGGCGAAAAGCTCGGCGCAGCTGATGTGAGAGAGCTGCTCGCGCTTTTCGAGGAGGACGGGTCCGCGACGCGTTCCGCGGGCCGCTGGTTCTGGAGCCGCCAGGCCTTCCCCGCCGAGGAGGTCCACCTGCGACGCATCCTCGCCGACAACGTGGTGATCATCGACACGTCGCATCCGCGGCCGCAGGTGATCGGCGAGATGGATCAGTTCACCGCGCCGGTGCTGCTGCACGAAGAGGCTGTCTACCTGCACGAGGGTGCGCAGTATCACGTCGATCGTCTCGACTGGAACGAGAAGAAGGCTTACGTGCGTCCGGTCGAGGTCGACTACTACACAGACGCGCTCGCATCCGTCAGCGTGCGCGTGCTCGACACGTTCGCCGGACCGGACGGGGAGGGCGTCACGCGAAGCCACGGCGAGGTCAAGATCACGAGCCTCGCGTCGATGTTCAAGAAGATCCGGTTTCACACCCACGAGAACATCGGCGCGGGGCCGATCCATCTGCCGGAGCAGACGCTGCACACGACGGGCTACTGGATCACGGTCGACGAAGGACTGTGGCGGTCTTTGGGTCGCGAGACGCTCGAGGCCGGGCTGCAGGGCATGGCCCACTCGCTTCGGCACATCGCGAGCCTGAGGCTGATGTGCGATCCGCGTGACCTCGGCTCGGTGGCTGAGGTGCGGTCCGTCACCACGCAGCTTCCGACCGTGACCGTGTACGAGGTCTACCCCGGCGGCGTCGGTTTCTCGCCACGTCTGTATGAGCTTCACCACGAGCTGCTCGTGGACGCCGCCCAGCTCGTACGCGACTGCCCCTGCGCGGCCGGCTGTCCCTCGTGCGTCGGGCCGCTGCATCTCGTGGAAGGAGCCAAAAACGCGTGTCTGCTACTTCTCTCCGCGAGCGCCTTACCCGTCTAGGCGCGCCGCCTCGTCCTAGACCGCAGCGGAGCTACGAGCTCCCTCGCGGTTTCGAGGAGGTGATGACGCCCTTCGGCGCCGCAGCGGTGCGCCAGGATGTGATCCCGCTGCCACCACTCGACCCCGACCCAGGTTCTGTCGCGTACTTCGACACCGAAACGACCGGCCTCGCGGGCGGAACGGGCACCTACGTCTTCGCCGCGGCTGTCGCGACACCGATCGACTGCGGTCTTCGCGTAGCTCAGGTCTTCCTACCGGAGCCGGGGATGGAATCGGCGTTTCTGCATGCCTTGCGTGAGGAGCTCGAGCCTGCCCGAGGGGTGGCGACTTTCAACGGAGGGTCGTTCGACCTTCCGGT
Source organism: Chloroflexota bacterium (assembly GCA_005881275.1). Taxonomy (GTDB): domain Bacteria; phylum Chloroflexota; class Dormibacteria; order Dormibacterales; family Dormibacteraceae; genus 40CM-4-65-16. The sequence continues at coordinate 18,611 of VBEF01000106.1, read as the reverse complement.
GCTGCGCACGCGTTGGGTGATGGCGCGCATGCCTGGCGAGTTCTCGCATGCCGCGCATGTCGACCTGCTGACCCTCGTTCGCGCGCTGTACCGGCATCGCCTCGAAACGTGCACGTTGCGTTATGTCGAGCAGCGCGTCCTGGGCTACGAACGCGACGATCCGTTGCCCAGCGCCCTGGTGCCTGACGCCTATTTCGACTTCCTTCGCGCCGGCTCGCTTGATCTTCTCGAAGCGGCGCTCGAGCACAACCGCCTCGACGTGATCAGCCTGGTCCATCTTCACTCGCGTCTGCTTCGCCGTCTCCAGGGCGCCGACGTCGACATGGACGCGGATGACTGGCTCGCGCTCGGACGGCATCGATGGCGTCGTGGCGCCCGCGCCGACGGATGGCGGGCATTGCGCAACGCCACCGCATTCGCCAAAGGTGAAGCCGCCGCGACCGCCGGCCTGTTGATCACTCGTGGCCTGGTGCGGCGAGGTTCGATCCAAGCTGCCGACACGCTGCTCGACTGGCTCGAGGCAAGCGCCAGGCAAGACGTCCGCGTTTCAGTCGCACGGGCACGGCTCCTCGAGTGGCGCCGCCGCGAACCGGAGCTGGCGCTGGCCGTGGTCGAGGATGCGCAGCGTCGCATGCCCGATGTGGCGGACGACCTCGAACACCGCCGGGCGCGGTTGCGCCGGAAGGTCGAGCTACGTCGCGGGGACGAGCTCAGGCGCGGACGAGACGGCAGGCAGCGCGATGTCCGGCAGGTTCAGCTCGAGGCCCCCATCCTGGACGGCACGGCCTAGCGCGTCGACGACGGCCGGGTCGAACTCGGTGCCTGATCCTTCCTTGACTTGGGCCAGGGCATCCGAAGGCGTCAGGCGCGCTGAGCCGCGGCCGGCGGTCAAAGCCTCGTAGCGCTCGGTGACCGCCAGGATTCGGGCCATCAGCGGAGGCTGCGCGGCCGGTCCGTCCGATTTGGCGGCGTCGTAGCGGTCGTGGTGGTGTCGTACGGCGGCCACGACGTCGCCCGGAAACTTCGCGCCGGCGACGATCTTCTCGCCTTCCTCGGGATGACCAGGCGCCTCGAAGCCATCGCCGCCCGCCGGCAGCGTCATGTGGCCGACATCGTGCAGGAACGCCGCGGCGCGCAGGTTTTCGATGTCGCTCGACGAAACTCCCGCCCGCCTACCGATTGCGTCAGCGATCGCAACCACGCGACTCGAGTGTCCCTGCGTGATCGGACTCCGGTGGTCGACCGCATGCGCGACAGCCACCATCACCTGCGGACCCGCCTCGGCGAGCATTGCGACGAGATTTCCGTCGGCGAGCTCGAGCTCGGTCACCAGCTGCGGGAACGTGCAGGGTCGGTCCTTGCCTTCACGTTTGGCCAGGTAAAGCGCCTGGTCCGCGGCCGCGACGAGCTCCGTCGCGGTGAACCCATCCTCGGGATACGACGCCACCCCGACGCTGAATGTCAGGTGTTGACTGGGGATCGTCGAGACGGCAGCCGCATGGACGGCATCGACGATTCTGTACGCAAGGCGCTGCGCGGCGGCCCCGTTGGCGTCGGCAACGATGACAGCCAGCTCATCGCCGCCATACCGCGCTACCACGTCCTGTCCGCGAACGGTCGCCCGCACGATGCGTGCGCCCATCTGCAGCACGAGGTCCCCATGCTGGTGGCCCAGCTGGTCGTTCACCGACTTGAAGTGGTCGTAGTCGATCAATAGAAGGGACAGAGGCACGGCGCGGCGGTCGGGGCGCGCAAAGGCTGCGTCCAGGCGGCGACGAAACTCGCGCGCGTTGACGAGGCCGGTGAGCCCATCGGTGGTCGCCTCCTGCCGGCTCCGCTGGTAGCGCAACGCGTTCGCGACCGGCACGGCCGAGCTCCCGGTCAGTGCGTCAACCGCGAAGAGGTCCTGGTTCGTGAACACTCCTGTCGCCTGGCTGAGCGAGACGAGCACAGTCGCACCATCGCCCGACGCGATGGGTACGACCATGTTCTTGCGGTCCGACGAGAAGACTGCCTCACCGCTGCCTGCCGCCTGCCCGAGCTGGTGCTCGTCGATGACCTCTGCCTCGGGCACAGCCTCCTTTCCGTCGCGATTCGCCGCCGCAACTACGGAGAATCCGTCCTGGGACGAGACGATCACGCGACCGTGCTCGGCGGTGGTCATCTGCACCGCGTGGTCGACGAGCACGTCGAAGATGTCTTTGATGTCGGTGTCGCTGACCAGGTTCATGCTCAGCTCCCGCAGGGAGTCCGCCTGTGCCGCGCGCTCCACTGCCGCCCGCCTTTCACGTTCCAGCTCTCGAGTCATGTAGCCGGTCGACAGCGCGACCACCAGGAACAGGAACATCTTGCCGATGGTCGCGTTCGGGTCGACGTAGAAGTTGGCCGGCGTGAAGCTCCCCCCGATAAACAGGTAGAGGAGCGAGATGACCAGCGCGGAGAGGAAGCTCGCGGTCGCGCCGAACCGCACGGCGGTTGTGATCACCGCCAGGAAGAGAGCGAGGAAGAACGGGCTGTTGAAGCCGTTCGACAGGTACACGACGGCGGCCGCGAAAAAGATGTCGAGGACCATCGTGGTCAGGCTGAACTGCTTTCCGGGCCGGTAGCCGCGGACGAGCAGAACCTGGACGGTCACGTTGAGAACCGCCCAGCCGAAAAGGACCACGTCGATGACGACCTTCTCCTCGGGCGTCGACGAGGGGTTCAAGTTATTCAGCGCGCCGATGACGATGAGGAAGAGCCATCGAAAGACGAGGGCGACTCGCTCGCCCGCGCGACGACGGTCCGCGTCAAACGTCGCGTCGATGGCTTTGGCGCGGACGTCCTGCCAGCGAGGGGTTTGTTTCCGCATCACGGGTTGCTCAGACATCACCGTGCGGGAGGCTCCGAAAGAGTCGTCAGCTTCAAGCGAGTCGTAATGATGACTCCTAAGAATGCGAATTCAGCGCAATCCGCGCAGTCGCCAGAAAGCACGGCCGGCGGCCGAGATCGGCGGCCAGTCGGCCTCAAAGGCAACCCCCGCCCACCTCCTGATCAGCTAGGCGACCCTCAGCGGCTGAGCCGCCTGAGCCGGCGGCGTTGACACATTCATTGCTTTTTTCGCGAACGAAAACAGCTTTTTCCGCGTTAGAGCCGAACAGAATGCATGCCCGGTTGCTTAAATGTCGCTGCTATGCAAGCTGAAGCTCGAGCGCGCGCCCAGCGGAGGCGGCGCGGCCAGTCCCTGGTCGAGTTCGCCATCTCGTCGACCGTGCTGCTCCTGCTGGCGATGGGTTTGATCGACCTCTCGCGCGCGTTCTACTACTCCGTCTCCCTGCAGGGCGCGGCGCGGGAGGGCGCGCGGCACGGCGCATGGTTCAACACCCCGGCCCGCACCAACAACTTTCTCGATGACGCGGACGTCATGACCGCAGTCAAGCAGGGCCTGTACGGCGCGGGATTCAAGGACAGCCAGATCAACCTGGTCACCGCCGCGGGCTGCCTGGCTCCGACCGACAGCAACTCCGCCACCAACAAGCCTTATCCGGCCGCTGCCTACCCTGCCACCTCGCAGAGCGTGAACGTGTACATCTGCTACACCGACCCGAACGGCAGCAGGTTCGGTAGCAGACCAAGTGCTCCGGGCGACAACTCGTGGAGGCTGGGCGACCTCAACGTGTCGATACTGATGAACTTCCAGCTGATCACGCCGTTGATCCAGGGCCTTTTCGGCAACGGCCTCAACCTTGCCTACAACGAGCACTTCACGATCCAGGGCAAGCCGTGATGAAGCGACTCCTTGCCTGCGCGCGAAGTCAGCGATCGCAAGGCCTGACCGAGTTCGCGCTCATCGCGCCCGTCATCTTGCTGCTGACCTTCGGCATCATCGATTTCGGCCGTGCGCTCTACATATATATAACCCTGCAGCAGGCGGCCAACGAGGGTGCCCGCGTCGCGGTGCGCGCCTCCTACTTCATCGATCCCAACGGCGCTTCGCACAACTGGCCGCCGAGCAACACGGGCTGGGTTTTCATCACCGACCCGAGCGCAGCCGGAAACGCAACGCCCAACGCCCCCCGTGGGCAGCTCCCGTACAACCCCCCGCCCGCAGGCTGCAACGACGCGGTCGCGGCGGACGGAAATCAACCTCTCAAAGTGACCCTGTGGTACACGTTTCAGCCGATCACACCAGTGATCCAGCAAGTCATCGGCAACAACATCGTCATCACTGCATATGCTGTTTACCGAGCCGAGTACTCCAACTAAGCGCGCCAAGCGCAATCTGCAGGCGGGTCAGGCCATCGTCCTGATCGCGCTCCTGATCCTTGTGCTGTTCGGCATGCTCGGCCTCGCCATCGACTCCGGCCGCGGCTACGTCGACCGGCGCGACCAGCAGACCGCGGTCGATGCCGCCGCCCTCGCGGCCGGTGACTGGTACGAGAACTTCCAGGACCTCAACGGACTGGTCGTCCCGAAGTCGGTCGCTCTGTATCAAACCGATCTGCGTATCTACACCGGTTATCAGACGGCCAGCCACACCAGCACCCTGGTGGGTACGAACGCGAACCTGCCCCAGGACACGTACACGTACACATTCGCCGGCGCGTACACGTTGACGATCGTCGCCACCGACACGCAGTTCAACGGTTACGAGTTCGAGTACACGAGCAGCCACAACCTGGCCCTCGCCTTCATCCAGATCTTCGGGGGCTCGACGACCGTCCCCATCTCGGCCACCGCGACCGCGATCGTGGGCAACCAGAGGCAAACCCCCGCGCTCCTGACCCTGAGCAACGGCTCGTGCGCGACCAAGCTGACCGGAGCCGCACAGCTGACGGTGTTGGGCGACGTCTACACGAACGGCACAGCCTGCCTCGACTCCAACTTGCATGAGGCGGGCAACTGTTACGGCGCCGCCGGCTCCAACTGCGGCGTCGCGCAGTACTACTGCTACAACTCGACGCCTGGCTTCATCCCCTACGCGCCAAACCCAGTCTGCAGGCCAGGCGACACGCAGGGCACCGGAATCGTGCCGGCGCCGAGCCTGCCGGACCCCGGCTACCTGGCCCCGTCGGTCGGCTACTACGCGGCGAACCAGTCATACAACCAGGACAACCGCGGCTCCTATACCGAGATGTTCCCAGGCCAGTACGCCGGCCAGTTCCACCTGTCGGGTGGCTCGGCCAGCTGCGCCTTCCTCGAACCGGGGGTCTACCAGTGGACGGGCGGCTACAAGTCAGACGCCAACGGCAGCCTGCTCTCGAACGAGCTCAAGGCACCCGAAGAGGAGCTTTGGTCGGCGCCCGGCACCACCGGCGTTGCCAACCCGCAGTTCTGGGACATGAACGGGGTCAACTGCGCCGGGCACTTCAACCTGACTGTGGTTCCGGCGCCTGGTTTCGGGATCAAGCACCAGGGCGGCAGCGGCAACTGGGGCGTCGAGGTGACGTCGGTCCGTTACGACCGGTTCATCGACCCCAACATCGCGCCGAACCCCTGCTACAACTCGCCCGGCTGCCGGCGTGAGAGCGCCCCCTCGTCCTGCCAGGCGGTGAGCACCGTCGACGGCAACAACAGCGGCATCGATGTGAACATCACCAAGAACGCGCCTGGCGCGCAGTACTACAACGTCTACATCAACCCGAACGGATGTGACGGCGTCCCCAACAACTTCTCGTTCGTCGGCCGCCACCTGGCGCCCGGTTTCATCGATGGCGGCGGGCCTCCGGCCGCGGCTTTGGGTCCTTACCCGAGCGGGGCGAACATGACATTGATCAACGGGGTCAACGGTTGGCCGTGCGGAGTCCCCACCGTGACCATTTGCGGCATCGTGTTCAACAACATGTCCCCGACAGCTCAGTGCTTCGCGCAGACGCGAGCCAAGCTGTGCCAGGCCCCTGACGACGAGCTCAAGCCGCAGTGCTTCAGCAACTGCCCGCCGCCGGCGAACCTCCTGTCGCAGGAGAACGGGCCTATGTCGCTGCAGTACCCGCCGTACGGCGGCGGCGATGTGTCGAACGAGAACTACTGCCAGATATCACCCAATCCGGGCAACATCAACTCGCCGTGTCAGAGCGCCCAGATCACGCCTGGAGCGGTTCAGTTCTACTTCCCCAACGGCGCGTGCTTCGACCAGAACTCGCAGGGCGCGACGTACGTCTTCTCCGGCGAGCAGTACAACTGGATCGTCATCTATTCGCCGCCCGGCAGCTCTTGCTCCAATTCGATGAACGGCGGCGCGTCGACCCAGTTCATCGGCACGATCTACACGCCTTCGGCCGACTGGAGCATCAACGGAGGGAACCGCTCGCCGCTCGCCGGCCAGGTGATCTCCTACACCGCCACGGTCAGCGGTTCGGCGCAGGTCGGCATCGACTTCAACCCGAACTACGCGCCCGCGCCGCCCGCCGCCCGGCTGATCAACTGAGCTAGACGGGCCTGGCCTCGTAGCCGAGCGCCTTCAGCGCCTCGTCGATCCACTGGATCGCCATGTCTTGCGTGTTGGGCCAGACGTCCGGCGAGGCGTCGGCCGCAGCGGTGTCGATGATCACTCGGCCGGCCACCCGCAACAGCCGCCTCACCAGAGGCGCCGCCTCGGGCACGCTGAACTCGAGGCTCTCGAGCGCCCGGGAGAGCACGAAGCACGCGGCGTTGAACGTCTCGGCATCGATTGCCGTACTATTCGCCAACCGTTCCGCAAGCTCGGCCCTGAGATCGGAGGGATCCATGCGCCGGGCTATTATTCATTTTGGGGCTGCCGTGGATCTAACCGAACCTGTTTTGCTGACGCCTGAGGGCCTCGAGAAGCTGAAGCGAGATCTCGAGGTGGCCCTGCGCCGCCGTGCCGAGGCCGGCGAGCGGCTGAAGGAAGCCTTCCAGCCAGGCGACATCGAGGACAACCCCGAATACGAGCAGGCGAAGGAGGAAGTCGGGCTCCTCGACAGTCGGATCTACGAGCTGCAGGAGATGATCGGGCGGGCCCAGATCATCCGCGACACGCACTCGAGCGTGGTCGGACCGGGCTCGACGATCGAGGTCGTCGACAACCAGGGCGACAGCGAGACGTACCACCTGGTCGGCGCCGTCGAGAGCGACCCGTCGGCTGGCAGGATCTCGGTTGACTCACCGGTCGGACGCGCCCTGGTCGGCCACAAGAAGGGCGACCGGGTGACGGTCAGCGTACCGTCGGGCACGCTGACACTCACAATCAAGGCGGTCAAGTAGAGCCACGTCCGCTCTGGGGACCGACCAGGCCGCGGGCCAAGTCATCGATCCTGAGGCCATTGCCGACCGGACCACGGTCGGCGTCTTCTTCCGCCAGGCGGCGCGGTATGGCGACCGCGCGCTGATCCACCACCGGGTGGGCGACGACTGGAAGGTCGAAAGCTGGAACGGGATGCGCCGCGACATCCTGGCGGTCGCGTCGGCGCTCGTCGAAGCGGGCGTCAAGCGAGGAGACAGCGTGATCGTCCTCTCCGAGAACCGCCTCGAGTGGCTCCACTGCGACTTCGGCATCCAGTCGGTCGGCGCCATCACAGTGCCTGTCTATCCGAACACGCCGCCGGAGATCGCCAAGACCATCGCGGCCGACTCAAATGCGGTGCTGGCGATCGCGTCCGGCGCCTCCCTGGCCGCGAAGCTGCAGGTGGGCGCAGCTCTGCGCAAGGTCGTGACGATGGACGGCGAGGTTGCAGAGTGGATCCGCCGGGGACCGACCCAGATGGCCGAGATAAGCACGCGCCTGGCCGCCATCCAGCCGGACGACCTCTGCACCATCGTCTATACCGCAGGCACGACCGGAGTGCCGAAGGGCGTCGAGCTCCGCCATCGGAACCTGGTCGATATCAGCCGCGCCGCCGTCAAGGTGCACCCGATCTCCGAGCAGGACTCTTCGCTCTCGTGGCTTCCTTACGCGCACGTCTTCGGCCGGATCAACGAGATCTTCGTCGGCATCGTGTACGGCGGTCAGACGTGGATCTCGCATGGACCGGAGCATCTGGCCGAAGAGCTGCAGCAGGTCAAACCAACCATCATGTGCAGCGTCCCGCGCGTCTACGAAAAGATGTATGCGGCCGTCATGGCCCGAGTCCACGAGGCCAGTCCGGCCCGACGGGCCATCTTCAAATGGGCGGTGCGGACCGGCGCGCGATACTTGCGCGCTTCCAATCCCGGGCCGATCGTGCGGTCCCAGCGCGCGGTGGCTGATCGACTGGTGCTCGCTTCGCTGCGCATGAGGCTGACGGGCGGCCGGCTGCGCTTTTTCATCAGCGGCGGCGCCGGCCTTGCGCGTGAGATCGAGGAGTTCTTCTGGTCGATCGGCGTCCCCATCCTCAACGGTTGGGGCTTGTCCGAGACTTCGTCAGGCGTGTGCTCGAACACGCTTCATGAGCACCGTTTTCTCACCGTTGGCAAACCGTTTCCCGGCGTGGAGCTGAGGATCGCGGAGGACGGCGAGATTCTCGTCAATGGCCCAGGCAACATGCGCGGCTATCACAACCAGCCTAAAGCCACGGCTGAGGTGATGCGAGACGGCTGGTTCTATACGGGGGACATCGGCGAGCTCGACGGCGACGGCTTCCTCCGGATCACCGACCGCAAGAAGTCGCTGTTCAAGACCTCGGGTGGCAAGTACATCGCGCCGCAGCAGCTGGAGCACGCGCTCTTGAGCGACCCGCTCATCGCCCGCTCGGTCATCGTTGGCGAGGGGCGACCATACGTGAGCGCGCTGATCATCCCCGACTGGGATGCGGCGAGAAAGCAAGGCATGGACGAGCCCACGATCAGGGCGCGGATCCAGCAGACCGTCGACGGCGTCAACGCCAAATTGGGCCCGTGGGAGACGATCAAATACTTCACATTGCTCCCGCACGACTTCACCGAAGCCGCCGGGGAGCTTTCCTTGAAGCTGGACGTCAAACGCAAGGTGATCGCGGAACGCTACAAAGACCAGATCGAAGCCATGTACACAGGGAAAGCAAAAGGCTCGTAGATTTGCAGCGTGGCTGGTCCGATCGACCTATCTGAGCTCCATGCAGCCCTCGACCGCCTCCGTCCGCAGCTCTGCCACTGCGGCCTGAAGGGCGAATGCCTGGGCTGCAAGGGAATCGAGATGGTCCGCGTCCAGGCCGAAGCCGTCGCCGCCGCCGCGAGCCAGCCGATCCTCATCCAGGTCGCCCAGGAATCGGCCATGAATGACATGACACAGCGGTTCCAGGCGATGTCCGAGCGCCTGATGTCGGATCCTGAGATCCGCCACTCCGCGGAGCAGATGCAGGAGCGGCTGATGGCCGATCCGGAAACCCGTCAGCTCCTCGAGGAGCTGATGCGCCGTTTGGGCGGAACTCCGCCTCCCGAGGAGCTGAACTAGACCGTCAGGGCTTCGGAGTCGCCGCGGTGGCCGGCCTGTGCTTGGGAACCGTGCTCCACAACGGCAGCGGCCCGGTCTGCAGGCGGCTCACGATCGCCTTCGCCTGATCAGCCGTCAGCTTCTTGTCGGTGACCGCCTTGTCGAGGGTGGGTTTCAAGTTGTTGATCAGCTTGGTGCGGAAATCCGCCTCCGAAACCTTCTGCGCTGTCGCGACTTGAGACAGCGACTGGCCGCCGGCCAGGTCGGTCTTCAGCTGTGCCTCGCTGATGCCCAGCGCCGCCGCGGCGGCGGTGACGTACTGCTGCATGTAGGCCTCGATCTGAGCCTTCGGGGCGCTGCCCCGGTGAATCGTGCTCGGCAGCACGCAAGGCGTCTGGCTCGAGAGCTTCTTCTTCAGCGCGTCCGCCTGCGCCTGGGTGATCTGCCCGCTCTTGACCTCGTCCGCCAGCGTGTCGGCGATGGCTTTTTGGAAGGCGGTGTTGATCTCGGCCTGGCTCTTGGAGATCGCCACAGCGAAGTGCTTCATGAAGTTGCCGCAGACAGTTGACGACGTGCTCGCCTGAGCCGCCGCAAGGCTGGCGTCGCCCTGGGGTGCGCCCGCCGTGTGGAATCCAAAGCCGATGCCCGCAGCCGAGGCTGTGACGATGACGGCCGAACCCGCCACCGCGACCGCTCCTACGGCAAGCCCGATGACGCGCAGATAACGCTGCTTCCCAAATCGTTTGATCATGCGTTTCACTCTCACACCAACCGCGCGCGGCCATCTTCATGGTTTTGTAAGTCCCTTCTCGGACGCCGTCTTATAGTCGCCTCATGGAGGCGCCTCCCACCTCCGGCTGGAGCGGCAAACACGCCGTCGAGCTGTACGTCCGCACGTACACGACGATGCTGCAGAGCTCGGGCGAGATCAAGGTCGAGTCGTTGGTCCAGGCCCATCTCGGCATGGGCTCCGTGCTCCACCCGCTCGCCGCGCAGCCGCAAACGGACATGGGCGCACTGCTTTACACCGTGCGGCGTCTGCCCACCGCGATCAGCCACTGCCGGCGCGTGATCATGGGCCAGAGCCCGCAGGGGTTCAAGGCTGTGCTGGACGCCGACATCCTGTCGTGGGAGGCGGTCAAGGCCCCTGCCCGCCGGCGGCGCTGGTACCACGACGGAGATAACACGCTCGCGGTGCTGATCGCATCCACGTCAGACATCGACGACCTCGTGCCGACGCTTGTTGCGTTCCAGATCGAATGGAACAAGCTGCACCGCTTGCTGCAGGATGTCGATCTCTCGGATGAAGACGCCAGGCAAGCCGCGGGTGCGTCGCCCGACGACTGGCGCCGCCTGCATGAAGCGTGGGGAGAAAGTTTCGACGCCAACCTCGCGGCGATCAAGCGCGACGAATGCCGCATCGTGCTTCGCCTCATAGGCGGCAGCCACCTCGGGTTCGCGCGCAACGCAAGCCGCTGGTGGCTGCCCATCGCCGCAGCGATGGACGGGCTCGGCGCGCGCGATGCGCCAATCTATTTCGTTTCCTCGAACGCGCACAGCCTGGTCAACGTCCTGACAGGTGTGGCGCGCCGGATTGAAAACGAGATCGTGGATTGGGTCGGACGATCGGATACGGAGCTCGACGATGAGCGGCACAAGCTGGAGGCGGGGCACAGCCGCGCCTCGCGACAGAACTGGCTCTACTACGGCGCGCGCCAGGTCTTCGACGCGCATCCGGAGCGAGAACGCCTTCGCAAGTGGCGCGCTGAGCTGGAGGCGGCCAACGGCGTGCGCCACATCCCGGCGGTAGGCACCGGCGTCGATTCCGCGGCGCAGGTGTTCATGCTGTCCAAGCTCGACGCCTCAGCAATCGATCCTCGCGTCGGTACGGTCGACGAGCGCAAGCTGCGCGAGTCCGGCGCCTGCATCCTCAACGTCGACTACCCTTTGGGCGAGGCCGCGTACCACATCCTGCGCCAGGTCGCCGAACAGGCCGCCTGGGTGGCCGGCGTGTATGTGCTCGGCAAGGCCGCGACCCTCAACGCCGACGTCGGCGATGTGATGATCCCCAACGTCGTCTACAACGAGCACTCTGGAAATACGTACTGGCTCGACAACTGCTTCACCGCCGGGGACGTGCAGCCCAATCTCGTTTACGGCTCGGCGCTCGACAATCAGAGAGCGGTCACAGTTCGCGGCACCTTCCTGCAGAACCGCGATTACCTGGATTTCTACTACCAGGGCCGGTACACGGTGGTCGAGATGGAAGCGGGCCCCTACCTCGACGCGTGCTACGAAATCGGCCAGCCCGATAGGTATCCGGTCAATGAGAGCGTCAACATGGCGCAGGCTCATTTCGACCTCGGCATCGTCCACTACGCATCCGACACGCCCTACACCCAGGCGCGCACTCTTGGGGCGCGCGGCATGAGCTATCGGGGGATGGACTCGACGTACGCGTCCGCTATCGCGGTGGCGCGGAGGATCCTGCAGCGCGAGGAGGCGCTGGTCTCGCAGAAGTAAAGGTGAGGTGTGCATGCGGGTGGTTGTGCTCGCCCGCACCGTGGTGAATTTCGCCGCAGGGATGGCAGCTCTCGACCTGGATCGTCGTGTGCCCGATCGCAAACTGACTGCACAGGCGGCCTTCCAGATCTCGGACCACGTGCTCGGCGTCGCCGAGTGAGGTGTCGGCGATCACGATGTGGCAGCTGAGAGCCACGTCCTCGGACGACAGGGCCCACACGTGGAGGTCATGAACGCCCGTCACCAGGTCGGTGCCGCTGATCTCAGACGAGACCTCGGCCATGTTGATGTCGGGTGGGGTGCCCTCCATCAAAAGGTTGACCGTCTCGCGAACGATGCCCCACGCGCCGTAAGCGATCAGTGCGGCGATGGCAAGCGAGAGCAGCGGGTCGATGTAGAGCCAGCCGGTAAGTAGGATCACCCCGCCCGCGATCACGACGGCCGCTGATGCGGCGACATCTCCCGTTACGTGAAGCAGCGCGGCGCGGAGGTTGAGGTTGTTGACCTCTGCGCGGAGCGTGAGGAGAACGAAGACATTGATGGCGATCGCCACCAGTGCTGTCGCGATGACAGTACCGCCCTGCACCGGCTCGGGGGCCATCAATCGGCGCACCGCTTCAAATCCGATCGCCAGCACGATGACGATCAGGGCCACCGCATTCAGGAGCGCCGCCAGGATGCCGACTCGCTGGTAGCCATAGCTGCGGCGCTGGTCGGCGGGTCGTTTTGACTGCTCGATGGCAAACCACGCCAGGCCCAGCGCGAAAACGTCGGTCAGGACGTGGCCGGCATCCGAAAGCAGGGCCAAGGAGTGCGACAGAAGCCCGCCCGCAAGCTCGACGACCAGGATCACCAGGGTCAGGCCAAGCGCGAACCGGAGCCTGGTCCCGCCGCGGTTCACGCCTTCCATAACCCTAATTTACCCGTCGCGCCACCAATCCTCTCCGCGTTCCAGGTATGCGAGCAGCATTCCGTGGCGAAGCCCTTCGTGGCTGACCTGAAGGAGGGCAAGGCCGTACCAGTCGAGCAGCAGGAGGAGCGCTTCGACCCCTCCCCGCATTGCTTTCACGCGGTTCGCCGGAAGTCCGACTGCAGCCGCCACATGCCGAGCCCGGTGGCCGTCGAGCCGTGCCTCGCACACCAGCAGGTCGGCGGTGGTAAGGACGGCCGGCGGGTTGCGCCGCGCCAGCACCTGGGGCAGGTTGGAGGCGGTGCCGCCGGTGGCAACGAGACGCTCGACCTCGCCGTCCGGGGCGTGGGTCAGCTCCCGCAGCGCCGCCTTGCGCAGGCGGGCACGCTCCTCAGGTTTGGGCGGGTCAGACAGGTAGGTGCCGGCCAGCACGCCCGACCCGATGGGCAGCGCCACCGACCGGAGCATCTGGCGTCCGCGCGCGATAACGATCTCGGTCGATCCGCCACCCAGGTCGACCAGCGCCCACTCTCGGCGGACGGCGTGGCGGCTGGCGGCGCCGAGGAAGCTCAGCGCTGCCTCACGTCGGGCCGAGACGATGCGGACCGGAACGCCAAGCACGGCGCTCGCCTGACGGACGAAAGCCGCGCCGTCGGACGCCTGCCGGACAGCCTGGGTGGCGCAGGCGAGCAGCTCGTCGTAGCCGTGCGAGCGAGCCTGGCCGATGACCTTGCGTATGGCGCGCAGCGCTGCGGGCGCACGGCTGCCGATCACTCCGCTGCGCGCGACCTGAGGACCGAGCTCCGGCATCTCGACGTAGTGCGCTACGTCCTCGAGCTTCCCGCGCAGAACATCCGCGACCAGGACGTGAACCGTGTTGGAGCCGACGTCGAGCGCAGCAAGACGCATTGCAACGGAACTCTAGAATCTCCATCGTTGGCCAAGCGGACCCGTACGGAGCGCGACTCGATGGGCGAGATGCAGGTCCCGGCCGACGCCTACTACGGCGCGTCGACTCAGCGGGCCGTTCTCAACTTTCCGATCTCTGGCGAACCCATGCCGCGCCGCTTCATCCGCGCCCTGGGCATGGTCAAGCGCGCCGCGGCTCAGACCAACCGAGAGCTCGGCCTCTTACCCCGGCGGCGCGCGCGAGCCATCACCGCGGCCGCACAGGAGATCATCGACGGAAAGCACGACGACCAGTTTCCTATCGACATCTACCAGACCGGCTCCGGGACCTCGACCAACACAAACGCGAACGAGGTCATCGCCAACCGCGCGACCGAGATCATCGGCGGCGAACGGGGCTCCAAGCTCGTCCACCCCAACGACCACGTCAACCTCGGCCAGTCCTCGAACGACGTCATCCCCACCGCCATCCAGCTCGCCGCCGCCATGGCCATCCAGGACGAGCTGATCCCCGCCCTGGAACGTCTGGAACGCGCGCTGGAAGCGAAGAGCAAGGAGTTCTGGCCGGTGATCAAGACCGGCCGCACCCACCTCCAGGACGCAACGCCGATCAGGTTGGGCCAGGAGTTCAAGGGCTACGCGGGGCAGGTCGAGGAGTCGATCCGGCGCGCCCGAGGCGCGATCGATGAGCTGGCTCGGGTGCCGCTCGGCGGGACCGCCGTCGGGACGGGGCTCAACTCCCATCCGCTTTACGCACGGAGTGTGGCGGCCCGACTCGCGAAGGCAAGCCGGATCCCAGTCAAGGAATCGCCGAACCATTTCCACGCCCAGGCCACCCTCGATGTCCTCGTCGCCGCCCATGGCGCGCTGCGCACCATAGGCACCAGCCTGTGGAAGATCGGCTCGGACATCCGGCTCATGGGCACCGGCCCGATCGCCGGCCTTGGCGAGCTGCGCCTGGCCGAAACGCAGCCCGGCTCGAGCATCATGCCCGGCAAGGTCAACCCGGTCATCGTCGAGTCGATGTTGATGGTGATCGCCCGCGTCTACGGCAACGACACGACGGTGGCCGTATGCGGCCAGGCCGGCAGCTTGTTCGAGCTCAACGTGATGATGCCCGTCGCCGGGGCAGCCATCCTCGAGTCGATCACGCTGCTGGCGGCCGCCACCCGCAACTTCTCCGAGCGGTGCGTGGAAGGTCTCCAGGCAACCGACCGCGGTCCCGAGCTGGTCGAGCGCAGCCCGATGCTCGCGACGGCGCTCACCCCTGTGATCGGGTACGACGAGGCGGCCAAGCTGGCCAAGGAGTCGATGCGGACCGGCCGGTCGATACGCCAGCTTGCGCGCGCGCGCGGCGTCACTGAAAAGCAGCTCAACAAGGTGCTCGACCTGGGCAAGATGACCAAACCAGGGCTTGAAGGTCCGGGCGGCGGCGGCTAACTTTCGAATCTGATGCGACTGGAGCATCCGCTCCGACGCTTTCGCCTCGCGGGCGGGCTGCTCGCGATCGTGATCACGATCGGCGTCACCGGCTACATGACCATCGACGGCTGGTCGCTGCTGGACTCTTTCTACATGGTCATCATCACGATCAGCACGGTCGGCTACACCGAGGTTCACCCGCAGGGAGCAACGGGACGCCTCTTCACGTCAGGCCTCATCGTCGTGGGCGTCGGGACGATGCTTTACGGCTTCGGCGTTTTCGCGGAGACTCTGGCGGACAATGCGTTTGGCAGATACAGGAGAGATCGCCAGTTGCAACGAGACCTGAACCAGCTGCGCGACCACTTCATCATCTGCGGCTACGGCCGCATCGGGACAGACAGGCCGGCATCGAACGCGCCAAAGGCTTGGTCTCCGCCGTCGACTCCGATGAGCGTGCCGTCTACATCGTGCTGGCCGCGCGTGCTTTCAACCCCAACCTGTACATCGTCGCGCGCGCGGGGCGTCCAGACTCCATCCGGCGCCTGGAGCTGGCCGGCGCGACGCGGACGATCTCGCCTTACGTGATGGCGGGTCATCGCATGGCCGAGCTGGCGATCCGGCCTGCCATGGTCGATGTGTTGGACACACTGCACCACGGCGAGGCGGGTATCGGTGTCGAGGAGATGGTGGTGACGTCGGGCACGAAGGCCGAGGGCAAGACGCTGGAGGCAGCCGGGTTGCTCCGGTCCGACGCCGCCAGAGTGCTGGCCGTGCGCAAGCGCGATGGAACGGTCAACGTAAATCCTCCCGCAACCGCCCGGCTCGAGGATGGTGACCTCGTGATCGCCCTGGGCACGGAGGATCAGCTCTTCGCCACGGCGTCGCTGCTGAGATAGACCCACCGGGCGGCCGCGAAATCTGCGCTTAAAGTGAAGCCGTGAAGCGACTCGAGCAGCGCCCGGAGCTCGTCGCTCTGGGCTCCGTGGCCATCGGGGTGGCGCTGGTCCTGGCCAAGCTGGTCGTCGGACTGCTGACCGGAAGCCTGGGCATCCTCAGCGAGGCGGCGCACTCCTTCCTCGACCTTGCCGCCAGCGCTTTCACGCTCGTCGCCGTACGCACGTCCCGCAAGCCGGCCGACACCGAGCACCCGTACGGGCACGGCCGAACCGAGAACCTCGCCGCATTCGCGGAAGGTTTGCTGCTCCTGATCACGGCCGCCTACATCGCATTCGAGGCGGTCCGCCGCCTGGTCGGCGGTGGCCCTGCGGTCAACCCTGCGGGCTATGCCTTTGGGCTGCTGATCGCGGCGCTTGTGATCGAGGCGGGGCGGGCGGCCGTGCTGCGGCGCGTCGGCAAGCTTGCCTCCAGCGAGGCTCTCCTCGCGGACGCGACCAACCGGCTGGCGGACGTACTGGCGACGCTCGGAGTCATCGCCGGGTTGATCGGCGTTCGCTTGGGCCTGAGCTGGGCCGACTCGGTGGCGGCGATCCTCGTGGCGGGCATCATCGCTCGGGCGGCCGCCCAGATCGCCTGGCGTTCTGGCGACATCCTCATCGACCGCGCCCCGGCAGGTGCCGAAGAGGAGCTGCGCCGCGCAATCCGTGACGTAGACGGCGTCCGCGAGGTCCGGTCCGTTCGGGTGCGGCGCTCGGGGCCGAACCTCATCGGCGACGCCAGCATCGCCACCGGCCGCATGCTCTCGGTCGAGGCCGCGAGCGCGCTCGTCGAGGACGTCAAGGACCGCGCGCGCTCGGTGCTGCCAGGGCTAGATCTTGCGGTGTCCGTGGAGGGACAGAAGCAGGGCGCCGACCTTGTCGAGAGGATTCACGCTGCGGCCGCGCGGAACGGCGGCGTGCGCGATCTGCACAACGTGACGGTGGAGCGTGAGGCCGACGGGTCGCTGCACCTGACGATGCACGCGAAGCTGCCGGGCAACCAGACGCTGGACAAAGCCTCGCGCACCAGCCGATCCCTGGAGCGTTCGATTCGCGCCGAGCTTCCGGAGGTGACTCGCATCGACATCCACCTGGAGCCGATGGAACCGGAGGTGGTGCCCGGCCAGGACGTGACGGCGCGCAACGTCCAGCTCGCCGAGCGCATCCGCGCCGTCGTGGAGTCACATCCAGAGGTCCGGCGCTGCCTCGACGTCGAGCTGAGCGATCGCGACAACCGCATCCACGCCCACGTCGTCGCCGAGGTCGCGGGAGAGATCAGCCTGGAGCACGCGCACAGGATCGAGAGCGAGCTGGAGGAGATGATCCGGCGCGAGATCCCTGAGACGCACGAGGTCGTGACACGCGTCACGGCATGAGCGCGCCGGGCGTGATCAGGCCTGGTCGCGCCCAGGATTTGCCGCAGCTGCTCGAGCTCTGGCGACGGGAGGTGACCGAGGGCCGCCAGGACATGATTCCGAACGAGACGCGGCTGAGCCGGATGCTCGGACGGTTCGACTGGGAAGCGAAGTCGCGAGTGCTCGAGCACGACGGCGGCATCATCGGCTCGGTGCTGGTGATGAGCCGCCCATCCCCGGAAGGCGTGATGACGAACGTCTACGCCGCCGGCGAGCCGGGCGTCTTTGCGGACCTCGTGAGCTGGGGCGTCCAGCTCTCGCGCGCGGCGGGGGCTTCGATCAGCCAGGTCTTCGTCGCGAAAGGAGCAGGTCGCGGCTTGGACGCGCTGGGACTCGAGCTGGTCCGGCCATGGTGGCGGATGGACAGGACGCTCGACACACTGCCAGAGTCGCGGCCGGTCGCCGGCTACTCACTTGCTGACGCGACCACGGTCCGGCAGGGCGTCTGGAGCGAGATGTTCAACCGCACGTTTGCCGACCACTGGCGATTTGCGCCGCGAGCGGAAGAGGAGATCCTCGGCGACCGTCCTCCCCAGCTCTCCTTGATGGCAATCGTCGAGGCGGATAGCTCTCCCGCCGCGATCACCCTTGGTGAGGTCGAAGACTACGGCGCGGACCCGAGACCGCAACCGGTTGGTTTGGTGAGCTCGGTGGGGACGATGCCGGAGCACCGGCGGAGGGGACTCGCCGGCTGGTTGGTGGCCGAGGTGCTGCGCCGGCTGCGTGCGGCCGGAGCCCGCCACGCGTCCCTGTACGTGGACGGTATGAGCCCGATGAAGGCGTACAACGTGTACCGCAAGCTCGGCTTCGAGGTGGCGTCCGAGGCCGAGGTCTGGGAAGCTACCTTCCCCTGAACTGAGGCCCGCAGCTGCATGTTGCACAGTGGGCAGTCCGCCTCGAGTGTGCGGCGCTCACCGGATCACCCGCGCCTCCTTGAGCAAAAGGACAGCGTTAGGGAGCACGACAATCACAAGGAACGCGACAAACAGGACCCCGGCGAGGACGAGGACCGCGGGTGCTGCCCTGCGCGCTGCCTTGGCCACCGCCTCGGCCATGGCATCGCCGTCCTCCTTACTCCACATCGTCTCGCCTCCCTTCAATGGCGAACACCTAATGAGCCCCAGGTCCCGCCGGCCCCAAATTTCCAGTCCACCAATGAACGCCACCGT
>VBEF01000018.1 GCA_005881275.1 Chloroflexota bacterium | reverse complement strand
TCGAGTGCCGCGATCGGGGCCACACGAGCGCCGCGTACGCGCGCTCGCCCTGGCGCAACGTCTTGGTCGCGTGCGCGCCGGGGCCTTCAAAACCCACGCGGAGGCCGGTGACGAGCCGAACCGGGACCTCGTCCTGGCCCCCGCTCGCGACCGCCTCGTTATAACCCTGCCCCGCGTAATCCCACTTCGCGGCCGTCTGGCCGTAGTCGAAGACAGGCTGGCAGTCCAGGCTCAGCTCGACGCTCCCGACCACGCAGCGCGCGGTGCGCAGCAGGATGTGCTCGGCCTCGCTGTCGGACGGCGGCCGGCGATAGGTCCCCGAGCGCCGCTGGCTGTGGTACCAGGGCCCGATGCACATCGCGTCGCGGACGATCAGCCAGCCGGTGCGCGTCCGCCAGGTTGTTTCCAGGACCAGAGTTCCGGGGAGGTAGCGGCGTCCGGCCGGCACCTGCACCCCGCTCGGCCCGAACCGGAAGCTGCCCGCCGCCCGATCGAGCATGGCCGCGAAAACGCTCGGACTGTCGGGTCGCGGAAGGCACATCCACTCGACGCGGCCGCTTGGGGCGATAAGGCAGTTGACCTCGCAGTCGGAAAGAAACGCGTACTCCGCGATCGGCGGGAATGGGCTGGAGACACGCGGCTCGGCGACCTGTGGCCCGATCTCGATGACCTCATGGCCGTCCCCGTTCCACCGGGGGCGCTCGGCATCAACCGGCGGCATCGCCTGGCCCAGGTCGGATTCGCGAGCTTTGCGGGCGGTCATCTCATCGCTCCCCAGCTACACAGAGGATATGCTGACGGCCCGCTTTACGCGCTCGAAAACCTCGTCCGGCCTGCCCACCCCGCTCACCCGCTTCACCGGGACTCCGTGGCGGCTGTAGTAGTCGAGCACCGCCTCAGTGAGCTTGTGGTACTCGTGCATGCGTTCCTCGATCGCCTCGCGGGTGTCGTCGGCGCGGCCCTCCACCTGCGCCCTGTGCAGGAGCCGGTCGACCAGCTCCGCTTCCGGGACGTCGAGCGCGATGACGAAGTCGACCTTGTGGCCTTCCTCCGAGAGCATGTTGTCCAGTGCCTGCGCCTGGCCCACGGTGCGAGGGAAACCGTCCAGGAGGACGCCCTCGCCGGCCTCCGCCTCGGGCAGGCGGCCGCGGACGATGTCGACGATGAGCTCATCGGGTACCAGGTCGCCGGCCGCCATGATGCGGCCGGCCTCCTTGCCGATTGGCGTTCCGCGGGCGACCTCCGAACGCAGGATGTCCCCTGTTGACAGATGTTTCAGCCGGAACGCGTTCTCGATCTTCGCGGCCTGCGTGCCCTTGCCGCTGCCAGGCGGGCCGAAGATGACCCCGATCATCCGAGGAGCTGGATCTTGCGCCGGCGGCGCCACCAGCTCTTGGCGTTTTCCGCGAGCAGCGCCGCGATCGCGGGGTCGGGACCTGACGGCTCGCCCTCCTTGCTCAGGGCCAGCCAGCGCCGCGTGATCTCGACGTAAAGGTCCGTTTCGGTCCAACCCGGGAGCTTCTCCAGGACGTGGTGCTTGCGGATCGCCTCCGCGATGGGATGGTAGACATGGTCGTACCAGCTGGCCGCCGCCTCCTGCAGCGGCACGTCACGCTTCTGCTCGAGGGACAGGAAATAGCGGTGGCCGATGATGTGCTGCATGATCTCGTCGTACCGACCGAGCCGGCTGCATTCGAGCCGAGCCTCAGGACGTGTGCGGTGCAGCTGCGTGATGTCGAGGAAGGCCGCGTACTCGGCCGCTTTCAGAAGTGCCTCGGCGTCCACGTCGGGGGCGAGGGGAGCGCGCGTCCGGACGTTGATCACCCGCGCATTGATCGTCGGGCGATCCAAGTTTCGAGCCACCGAGACGCGGTGGTGGCCGTCGATCACGTAGTAGTTGCCGTCCACCTTGTAAACGTCGATCGGCGGCAGCTCATCCCCCTCCACCATGGCCTGGTAGATGCGCGTCCAGCGCTCCCGCGTCCGACGGTTGAGCGGAAGGAAGGCAGGGTCGAAGTCGCTGGCCTTGGCGTCGGGGGCTACCGAGCCGACGATCTTGTCGACCGGGATCTCCTGCACCCCGCCAAACGCGCGACCCTCGAACCCCGCCGCGCGCAGCACGGGCTCGATCGACCGCAGGCGCTGGGCCCGGCCGGTCAGGATCGTGCGGAGCGAACGCCGAAACGCCCGCGCCCGCGCAGCATCGAAGTCCTGAATAGCGCGGATGCGCTCTACGCCCAAATCGACCGAAAGCCTAGCGCCGGCGGGTGTTAGAGAAGTGCTTGCTCGCTTTCCGCGTCGAAGAAGTGAAGGGATCGGGTGTCCAGCCCAAGCTTCACACGGTCGCCCGGTCCGACTGTCATACGCGGGTCGACTCGAGCGGTGACCTGGTCGCCGCCGACCATCCCGTAGAGGAACTGGTCGGAGCCCAGCCGCTCCACGACGTCGACTTTCATCTCGAACGACGGCTGCCCGTCGACCACACGGTCGGTCACCGCCTCAGGGCGGAACCCGAGCGTGCCCTTCTGCGCAGGCACGACCTTGGGCAGCTTGAGCTCGAAGCCGGAAGCTTTCGCGGAACCGTTGGTGACGGTGGCGGGCACGAAGTTCATGGTTGGCGTGCCGATGAAGCCGGCCACGAACAGGTTGGCGGGGTGGTCGTAAATGTCGCCCGGCGTGCCGACCTGCTGCAGGATGCCCGCGTTCATGATCGCGATCCGGTCGCCCATCGTCATGGCCTCGACCTGGTCGTGGGTGACATAGATGAAGGTGGTCTGCAAGTCACGGTGCAGCTTCTGCAGCTCGACACGGGTCTGGCCGCGGAGCTTCGCGTCCAGGTTGGAGAGTGGCTCGTCGAGCAAGAACACCTTGGGGCTGCGCACGATGGCGCGGCCGAGGGCCACGCGTTGCCGCTGGCCGCCGGACAGGGCACGCGGCTTGCGGTTCAGGAAGTTGTCGAGACCGAGGATGCGCGATGCGTTACGGACGCGCTTGTCGATCTCCTGCTTCTTCATGTGCTGCATCTGCAGCGGGAACGCCATGTTGTCGTAGACCGACATGTGCGGGTAAAGCGCGTAGGACTGGAACACCATCGCGATGTCGCGGTCCTTGGCGGCAATGTTGTTCACCACGCGCTCGCCGATCATGATGCGGCCTTCGCTGATGGCCTCGAGGCCGGCGAGCATGCGAAGCGCGGTCGACTTACCGCAGCCCGAAGGACCGACGAGCACCATGAACTCCTTGTCCTTGATCTCGACGTTGAAGTCCTTGACGACGGTGAGGTCAGCGGTGTAGCGCTTGACGACGTGGTCATAAGTTACAGATGCCATCTTTTACCTATCCCTTCAACAGAGTCCACCAGGATGCTGTACGAGCATCCCTGCCCCTTAATGAACAATTCTATTTACCTCCCATTAATTCGCAAATCCAAATTTCTGACGGGTGCGGTCGAGCTCCGAACGATAAGTCTCGTGCTGAGAGGCGCCGGCGACTCCACCGACTTGCCTTTCATGCTCTGAATCAACAGGCGCGCGGCCATGCGGCCCTTCTCGACGATCGGCTGGCGCACCGTCGTGAGGGGCGGATTGGTCCACGCGGAGGCGGGCACGTCATCGAACCCCACCACCGAAAGATCGTCCGGCACCAGGAGCCCGCTGGCCTGTGCCGCCGTGACCACGCCTATTGCGGCCATATCGCTCATCGCCAGGACGCCTGTCGGCCGGTGCTTTCCTTTGGGCAGCGAGTCAAAGGCGCGTGCTCCGGCGGCGACTGAGATGCCTGCAATGACCGAGTGCGGCGCGGGCACACCGGCCTCCGTGATCGCCGCCCGGTAGCCGGCCAGGCGCCTGACGGCCGTGGGCGTGCTGTGCACCTGCGAACGCGCGGGTGGCAGAACCAGGATGGCCAGCTGCCGGTGGCCGAGCTCCAGCAGGTGGCCGGCCGCCGCCCTGGCTCCGCCTGCGTCGTCCACATTGACGGCCGGATGGGCAGGCGAACCCTCGGAGTCGATCAGCACCGTCGGGATGCCGATCCGGTCCAGGACTGCAAGCGCGCTGTCATCAGGGCTGAGCCCAAGGCTGATGAAGCCGTCGACGGACGCCTGGCGGATGGCGCCTTCGAGAGACCCGTTCAAGGGCGGCACCAGAAGCAGTGTCAGGTCGTGCTCTTCACAGAGCTCGCCCAGGCCCTGGATGAGCTCGCCCAGGAACGGGTTGGCAAAGACGGTGGACAGCCGCTGCGGGATCAGGACTCCGATCGTCCCGCTCCGGCGCATCGACAGCGCTCGAGCGGCCGGATGCGGCGTGTAGCCAAGATCCTGGGCTACCCCCAGGACGCGTTCGAGGGTGGCCTGACCCAACCGCTCGGGGCTGTTGAAAGCGAAGGACACGGCGGTTTTGGAGACGCCGGCCGCGCTCGCCACCTCAGCGATGGTGACCCGGGACACCCAACCAGGCTCCAGATCTCATAAAAGCCGCCTCCCCAGGCGATAAACCGATTTACTAAAACGGTTTACAGGCGATCCTATGGCCTACCGGACAAGCTGTCAAGAAGGATTTTTTGTCGGCGCCGGAGGAGGCACCTCTTCCCCGCCAGGCGATGGTGTGCCGCCGTCAGCCGCCAGTATCTCACCAGTGAGCGGATCGAGCCTGACCCGCAGCTCTCCGACGAGGAGCCTGGCGAGCCAGCTGTCGATGCTCTGCGATGGGTTTCCGTTCGCGCCGTCACCGACCTTGGACGGCTTACTTGGTTTCACCAGGCTGCCCTCCCAAGCGTTAGTGCGCGCGGACTATACCACTCTTAACCGCGCTTGGCCGTCTGCGTGATTGGCTTAACGAGGGCGGGGTCGATCTTGGGTTCCCGGGCGAAGGTCAAGAGCCCGTTTTGCTCCTGCTCGACATCGGTCAGCTGCGTGTAGCAGAAGCCGACGACCGGCCCTGGCTGCATGAGGCCCTCGACGAGCCCGCGGTAGACGTCCAGAAACTCGGCGCCGCCGCCCACCTGGGCGTAGCCCCATCCGTCCGAACCGGATAGCTTCAGTCCGCCGAACTCGGTGATCAGCAGCGGCTCGCCCCGATACGCATAGCCCGGGTCGTAGGGCGCATGGCCGTTGGAACTGTCGCCGAGAGCCCCATCGAGACTCCGGTAGCGACTCGCGAAGTCGGCCGGTCCCGAGTAGTCGTGCAGGTCGCAGAGATCCGTGATGGCGTGCTCCCATCCGTCGTTGGAAACCACGGGCCTCGTGGGGTCGAGCTCGTGGGTCAGGTTGTACAGCCGGACGAGAAAGCTCGACCGGACCGAGGCTTCTACGTGTTCGAGACCAAAGCTCTCGTTGGCGGGCACCCAGGCGACGACCGACGGATGATCTCGATCGCGGCGGACCACGTCGGCCCACTCCGCCGCCAACCTTCGTTCGGCCTCGGCGGTGCGTTCCTGAAAGCTCGGCATCTCATCCCAGACCAGAAACCCAAGCCGATCCGCCCAGTAGAGCCACCTCGGGTCTTCGACCTTCTGGTGCTTCCGGGCGCCATTGAAGCCGAGCCCCTTGGCCGCCTCGATGTCAACCCGCAGCGCCTGGTCGCTGGGCGCCGTCAGCAGGCCGCCCGGAAAGTAGCCCTGGTCGAGCACCAGACGCTCCACGAACGGTTCGCCGTTCAACCAGACGCGGCCGTTATGCGTGCCCACGCTGCGCAACCCGAAATAGGTGAGCACCCGGTCGAGGACCCTGCCGCTGCCGTTTCCGTCGAGCAGCGTCGCTTCGACCTCGTAAAGCGTCGGTGAGTCAGGGTGCCAGGGCGCGACCGTGTCCAGCTCGATGCGACCTCGTCCGGCCACGGCCGCCGCGCGACCGACATCGTCGCCGTCGAGCCTGATGACCACGTCGGCCTCGCCTTCGCCGTGGAGCTCGAAGTCGACGGTCCCGGCCTCGAGGTTCGGGATGAGGCGCAGCCCGCGGATATGTCGCGCCGGCAGCGGCTCGAGCCATACCGTCTGCCAGATGCCCGTCGTCGGCGTGTAGAAGATCCCTTCAGGTTGTTCGCCCCAGAACTGCTTGCCGCGGGGGATGGTCTTGTCCGTCAGCGGGTCCTCGGCGCGCACGACGAGAACGTTGTCGCGGCCTCGAAGGCTGGCGGTGACGTCGGCGCTGAACGGCGTGTGCCCGCCCTCGTGACGCGCGACCTCGACGTCATTCAGCCAAACCGTGGCGCGATAGTCGACCGCCCCGCAATGCAGGATCAGGCGCTCACCCGGCGGCGCATCGAACCGGCGCCGGTACCAAACAGTGTCGCCCGGCGCCTCGCCGATCCCTGAAAGCTCAGACTGCGGGCAGAACGGAACGACGATGCGGCGATCGAAAACCGGACGCTCCCCCGCGCCAAACTCCCACTCGCCGTTCAGGTTGATCCAGTTCGGCCGCGTCAATCGAGGCCGGGGATACTCCGGTCTGGGCTCCATCGTGGCCAGCCCTCCTCCTTACTAGGCGAACGTTCGCTTGCTCGCGCATAATAACCGCGACGTGACGCTGAGCAAACCGGCGAGGCGCGTCTCGGTCAAGGATGTGGCCGCTCAGGTCGGCGTCAGCTTTCAGACCACGAGCAAGGTCCTGAACGGCGGCGGCACCGTCTCCGAGGTGACCCGGGCAAGAATCCTGCAGGTCGCCAGCGATCTCGGCTACGTGCCGAACCTCCAGGCGCGCAGCCTGGTGATGCAGAGGACGCGGACGGTCGGGCTCGTCGCCGGTGACTTCAGCGACCCCAACCTGAGCCGGTTCAACCTGGGCGCCGAGCAGGAGGCACGGCGCCAGGGTTACGGCGTCCTCATCGCCGGTATCGAGCCACAGGGCTCTGGCACCGAGTACGCGCTCCCGGCCCTGATGGAGAGACGGGTCGACGGCATCCTTCTGGCCGCGCCGCAGATGGAGGACGACCACGCGCTCGCGCACGTCCTCGACAAATCCCTGCCCGTCGTGAGCCTCTATCCCGTCCCTGGGGGAGGAATCGCCACCGTGGGCTCGGATCAAGAGCTGGCCGGACTCCTGGCGACGAAGCACCTTGTGGCCAGGGGACACAAGGCGATCGCAATGGTCATCGGGATCCGTGCGCGTCGGGTTACGGAGGACAGGCTCCGCGGCTACCGGCGGGCGCTCGCAGAAGCCAGGCTGCGGTTGGATGAGCGGCTCGTGGCGGAAGGCGGCGGCGACCTCATGCTGGCGGGCGTCGCCGCCATGGACCTTCTTCGGCGCGTGCCCGAGGTGACGGCGATCTTCGCCCAGAACGACAACATGGCCATCGGGGTCCTGAACGCGCTGCGGGACGGTGGGAAGCGAGTTCCCCAGGACTGCGCGGTGGTCGGCTGCGACGACATCGACATGGCGGCGTTCACCGTGCCTCCGCTGACGACGGTCCGCGTGCCGTTCTACGAGGCGGGCGCGCAGGGGATGCGACTGCTCATCGAGATGATCACGGCGGGTTCCGTCGCGCAGCGCAATGTGCTCCTCCCTGTGCAGCTCGTGACACGCGCAACGACCTAGACGTTTTCGTCTAACCCGGATGAAATCCGGCCGTGCTCCCGCATCATTGTGCGACGTGAATTCCGTGCGGATGGTGCAGGTCGGCCTCGGCCCGCACGGCCGCAACTGGGCTCGCCAGGTGCTTCCAAACGTCCACGAGATCGACGTCGTCGCTTACGTCGACACCGACCCCTACGCGCTGGACGCGCTGCAGAAGGATGCCGGCGTGCCGGCCGACCGGTGCTTCGAGTCGCTCAAGGAAGCGATCGCGGCAACCGAGCCGGAGGCGATGCTCAACACCACCGCCTTGTCGGCGCATGTAGCGGTAATTCGCGCCGGTTTTGAGGCTGGGCTCCACGTCCTCGTCGAGAAGCCGTTCGCCCCGAGCCTCGCCATTGCGCGGCAGCTGGTGGACGCGGCGGCCGCCAGAAACCTCGTCCTGATGGTGAGCCAGAACTACCGCTTCTTCCCCGCTCCGCGCGCCATCGCCGAGCTGGTCCGCGAGCAGGCTCTCGGCCAGCTCCATCAGGTGTCGATCGATTTCCGTCGCTTCTCGACCGCCGGCCCAAACGGTCGCGGCCGCCATCACCTCGAGGAGCAGCCACTTCTCGTCGACATGTCGATTCACCATTTCGACCTGATGCGGCTCATCCTCGACCGAGAGCCGGAACGGATCTACTGCGAAGCCTGGAACCCGGAATGGACATCGTTTACCGGCCCCTCGATCGCGCTGGCCACGATCGTTTTCGACGGTGTCGTCGTTAGCTACCGCGGGAGCTGGGTCAGCGCCGGCCCGGTCACGCCGTGGGCCGGCGAGTGGACCATGGAGTTCGAGCGTGGAGAGATCGTGTGGACCAGCGCGGCTGACAGCGACGTCACGCAGGACAGGGTCGAGATCCGACCGCGTAACGGCGAGCCGCGCGCGGTGGCGCTACCTCCGGTTCTGCGGACCGGCACGTCGGGCACGTTGACCGAGTTCGCTCACGCGATCAGGTCCGGGCGCGAGCCGGAGACATCAGGTCGCAACAATCTCGGGACGATCGCCTTGATGGAGGCGGCTGTGGAATCGGCTACGCTGCGAGAGCCTGTGGCGATCTACACAACCGGGAGAGCGACCGGCGCAGCAGCCGCAAGTTGATGGCGGGCCGCCGCCAACTTCGGATCACCATCTGGAACGAGCATGTCCACGAGCTGCGCGATGATTCGGTCAAACGGATCTACCCGGACGGCATGCACCGTCCGATCGCCGATGGGATCAGGCGAGAGCTCGGCGCCGACGTAACGATCGGGGTCGCGACCCTCGACGAGCCTGAGCACGGGCTCACCGAAGAAGTACTCGCACAGACCGACGTGCTCACATGGTGGGGGCACGCCGCGCACGACAAGGTCGATGATGCAATCGTCGAGCGCGTGCATCGACGAGTGCTCGACGGCATGGGAATCGTCGTACTGCACTCGGGCCATCACTCCAAGATCTTCAGACGCCTGATGGGGACGAGCTGCAACCTGCGCTGGCGGTCGGATCCCGGAGGCGAGCGCGAGGTGGTCTGGACGCTGAACCCGGCTCACCCGATCGCTGCCGGCCTGCCGCAGCCCATCGTCATCCCGCACCAGGAGATGTACGGGGAGTTCTTCGACGTCCCCCCGCCGGACGAGCTGGTGTTCGTCAGCTCGTACGAGGGCGGTGAGGTCTTTCGCAGCGGCTGCTGCTTCCAACGGGGCGCAGGACGGATCTTTTACTTCGGCCCCGGCGACCAGGAATTCCCGGTCTACCACCAGCCCGAGGTTCAGCGTGTCATCGCCAACGGCGTGGCCTGGTGCGCCGGCGCTGCGCCGTCCAACAACGAGTCCGTGAAAACAGGCGGCAACGCGCCGCGCGGCTGGTATCTCCCTACCACGGTCACCTGAGGCGGGTCGCGAGCCAGAAGGCGGCCGACATGCCGGCGCCGACCGCCGCCAGCACCGCGGGGACCCAGGCGACACCGAACCCGGCGACCACCAGGCCGATTGCACCCGGGCCCGCGATGCCGCCGACCGAGGCGGCAGGAAAGAGCCAGGACGTCGCCCGCGAGTCGCCAGGCCTCAGCTTCGCCAGCCACACGATCCCGGTCGGAAAGATCGGAGCGAGCGCGAGTCCGGCCGCGATGTAAGCCCATGGCGCCAGCGGAGCGATGAATGTCGCGAGCAAGGCAGCCGTGGCCAGCGCCGCTCCCGTGATCACGATCACGTGCTCTGGCACGTGCGCGGGCATCAGCGTCATGAGCAAGCGACCCGTGACGATCGCAAGAAAGAAGCCCGAAGTCGCTGCTGCCGCGTCCTGCGAGCGCAGGCCGGCAGATTCGAGGTGAGACGGCATCCAACCTCCGGTGCCGGTCTCAAGGCCGACGTACAGCGTGAAGGCGACGATGAAGACGATGACAAGCAGACCCGGGCGGCCGGAGGAGCCTGACCCGACGGGGAGCCGCCCGACGATGCCGGCCGTTCCGAGGCTCAACGCCAGCGCGACCGCCGCCGCGGCCAGGAATAGAAGCGAGAAGTGGTCGCGCGCGAAGGCCGCGACCAGGACCGGCCCAGCGACGGCGCCGGCTGAGTACGCGCTGTTGAGCCCGCTCAGGAGCGCCGCTCTGCGGCGGCCCTCGCTGTAGGCGACAAGCTGGTTCAGTCCGAGCACGAGAGCGCCGAAGCCCAGCCCGACCACGAAGATCGCCGCCAGGAAGAAAGGCCAGATGAACGCCACGGCGACGGCGGCGCAGCCCAGGGCGCCGATTCCGCAGGCAACCATCACGGTGACTCGTGCCGGCAGTCGCTCCATCGACCGCATCGCGATCAGCACGCCGAGCAGCCCGCCGCCGAAGTGGACGCTGATCGTCGCACCCGCCACTGGAAGGCTCACACCGAATCGCCGCGTCAGGTGCTCGAGGAGGGGCCCGTAAGCCGAGACGACCAGGCCCATCAGCAGGAACGTGAGCCCGATTGCGATGACCGCCGTCCTCGAAAGGACAACGCGGTCCGGCCGCACGCTAGCTTCGATGCGGCTGACCCTGCATCGCCTGGCGGTACCGCGGCGATTGCACGGGCCCGTCCAGCACCGGATCGCTGGTTTGGCGCATCCAGTCCCACAGCGCAGCGCTCAGGTCAGCTTCCACATCGCGCACCGACTCGCTGCCGGCCAGGTTGCGCTGTTCGAGGGGATCAGCCTCGAGGTCGTAGAGCTCGACCATGCTTGGGCGATCTGTCGAGTAGCGCGCGGGGTTGGCGCGAAAGACCGCGCCCACCTGGATGTCCGCAGGGACCTCGACCGCGAAAGCCGTCTCGAAGTTGCGGATGAACTTGTGCCGGTGCGTGCGGATGCAGCGCATCGGGTCGTAGTAGCTGTGAAAGGTCTTCTCGGCGAAGATCGCCTCCCGCCCCCGCTCGAACAGGGATCGGCCCTGGATGCCGGCCGGAATCGTGATGCCGCACGACTCGAGAAGCGTGGGCAGAACGTCGATGTTGCTCACCAACTCGGAGTTTGAGACGCCGCGCCCGATGCCCCCGTCGGGCCACCGCACGATGAGAGCGACCTCCAGGCCCGGGTCGTAGAGCGTGCACTTCGCGCGCGGCATGGCGAGGCCGTGGTCGGTGGTGAACACAACCAGCGCATTCGCGGCACGCCCGGTTCTCTCCAGCGCGGCCAGGACGCGTCCAACTGAGCCGTCCATGGCTGTGATGGTCTGCTCGACGGCCGTCATCTCGTCGATCGCCTCGGGGCCGTCCGGCAGGTAGCCGGGGATCACAAGGCCGGCGGGAGGTTCGCCCGCAGCCGGATACGGGCGATGGGTCTCGTCGAAGTTGATCTCGATGTACATGCGACGGTCGCCCGGCTGTGCGGCGATCACCTCCTCGATCGCGTCGGCGGGATGGATCCTGTGGAACCCAAGTCGGTCCGGGTGGTGCGTTACGTGCTGGCCTCCGAACAGGTGGGTCTCGAACCCGGCGCTCGCGAGGACCGCCGCCGTATGCGTCGCGGTCAGCTCCCAGTCGAAACCGCGATGCGCGAGCCCCATGACCCCGTTGTTGTGGGGGTAGAGACCGGTCGCGAGACTGGCCCGGCTCGGGCTGCACTGTGGCGCGGTCGCGAAAGCCATGGCGAACCGCACTCCGTCCGCGGCGAGCGCGTCCAGATTCGGACTGACGACGCTCGCCACGCCGTAGCAGTGGAGATGGCGGCCGATATCGTGCGTGGTCATCACGACCACGTCGAATGCTTGGGTCGTTACGCCGTCAGCCCTTGACCGATCCGCTCGTGATGCCGCGGACGAAGTAGCGCTGCAGGAAGATGAACACGGCGAGAGGCAGCGACATCTGAAGGACCGCCGCGGCGGTCAGGAACTGCCAGCCTCCGCCCAGCGACGTCACCAGCTGGGTGATGACGACCGTGAACGGACGGTTCGGGCTGCTCCCCAGGAAGGTCAGCGAGACCAGAAGGTCGTTCCACACCCCGAGGAAAACGAAGATGGTCAGCGACGCGATCGCCGGCACGGTCATCGGGACTGCGATCCGCAAGAAGCGGACGGCATGACCGGCGCCGTCCATCTCGGCCGACTCAAAGATCTCCCGCGGCAGACCGCCCAGGTAGTTGCGCAGGAGGAAGACCTCGAACGGCAGGCCGTAGCCCGAGTGGGCGAGCCAGACGGCGATGAACGTACCCGCGAGACCCGTGGCTTTGAAGATTTGAAGCACCGGGATCAGCGTCATCTGGATCGGAACCACCATCAGGCCCACGATCACGATGAAGAAGAGGTCCTTGCCGGGGAACTTCATCCAGGCGAAGGCGTAGGCGCCCATCGTGGCGATCGCGAGCTGGATCACCGTCGCGGGAACCGTGATCAGCACGCTGTTGAAAATCGATGTCGTCACGTTCTCCGTGTTGAGCACCTGCTGGTAGCTGCCCAGGGAAAAACCGTGGGGTGGAAACAGCGCGCTCCACCATCCGGCGCTGCCCATGTCCTGCACGTTGCGGAACGAGTTGACGATCAGTCCGATCGTCGGGACGATCCAGATTGCGATGAAGATGATGATCACGAGGTGAAGCGGCAGTCGCTGCAGCTGGTGGCCCCACCGGTCCAGTACCCCTACAGCTGCGCCGGCCCCGGCCGTCTCCCGGCGGGTCGTGGCCTCGGCCTGGCTCATCGTGTCTCCTCCTGTTGCTGGAACCGACGGATGTTGACCACGAGCAGCGGCACGATGGCCAGAAAGAGGACGACTCCAACAGCGGCCGCGCGCGCATAGTGCGACGTCGCCAGCTGCCGGAACATGTTGGTCGCGATGACATCCGTGTCATAGGCGCCGCTGGTAAGCACGTAAACGATGTCGAATGTCTTGAGGGCGTTGATGATCATGGTGGTGCCCACGACCGTGATCGTCGGCCACAAAAGCGGCGTGACGATCAGCTGCACGATCCGAAACTCATTGGCTCCATCGATTCGGGCTGCCTCGAGGACCTCGGTGCTGATCGACTTCAGGCTGGCCGAGATGATCACCATGCAAAAGCCAGTGATGCTCCAGATGCCCACGAAGATCAGGGCCGGGTTGTTGGTGGTCGAGTTCACCAGCCATGCAACCGGCTGTCCCCCGAATGCGCCGATCGCGGCATTGAGCGTGCCGGTCTGCACGCTGCCCGGCGGCTGGTAGTCGAACATGAATTTCCAGATGATCGACGCGGCGACCGCGCTGATCGGCACCGGTAGGAAGATGGCGATCTTCGCCACCTGCTCGTAGCGCACGCGGTCGAGGAGGATCGCGATGATCAAACCCAGGCCTACGGCGAAGAAGGTGTAGAAGATCAGCCACAGCAAGCTGTTTCGAAGAGACGTCAAGGTATCTGGGAACGTGAAGAAATAGACGTAGTTGTTGAAGCCGACCCAGTCGGTGTCGGCGTTGTTGCGGAAGCTCAGAAAGACCGTGCGAAGCAGCGGGTAGACCATGAAGATCGTGGCAAAGCCGATCGCCGGCAGAGCCCAGAAGTAAGGTCGGATCCAGGTCTGGATGGTATCGGGTAGGCGCTCGATGACGCGCTCACCGAGGACGATGTAGCCAAGCAGGACCAGCGGAACACCGATGACCGCAACAACTGCCGTGATGACCTGATCCACCCCGTCTACCTCCTTCTGAGGGTGCCTGGGACCGGGGCGGGATGCGCCCGCCCCGGCCGATCAAAGACGATCCTGGTCGCTAACTGGTCTTGTACGCGGCGGCTTGTACCTGGTCGAGCTTTGCCAGCTCGGAATCGAGGCTTGACGGATTCTTGGTGACGTTGAGCAGGGATTTCCAGAACGCAGCCTGCATGTCCGAGGGCATGAAGTCCCCGGCGGTCACGAGCAAGTTCTTGGCGCTGTTGGCGACCTCGGCCGCGCGATTGAACACCGGGTCGTTGTACTTGATGGTCTTGATGGCGGTCAGCGTGCCCCCGGCGTCCGCCCAGATCTGCTGCGCGGGGGACGTCGCCATGTATTGCATCAGCTTGCGCGCCGCGGGCGTGTCGTTGTACATCGCGAACTGGTCGTAGAAGCCGTTGACGTTGCCGTCGTACTGCGAGGCGACGCTGGGGTGTCCGAAGAAGTCGAAGTCGACGCCGGCCTTGAGGTTTGGATAGTCCTCGAGGAAGAAGCTCGGGATGAAGGTCGCCTGCTCCAGGAACAGGCATCCCGGCTTGGCCGCGAACAGCGGCTTGCCGGCCCTCTGGAACGCGGTCGACAGAACAGTGTTGGGTCCGCCGTACACGTTCTGGGCGGAGACTTCCTTCAGGTAGGTCTGGTACCCGAGCTTGATCTGGGGCGAGCTGAACTTCACCTTGCCCTGGATCCAGTCGGTGTAGACCTTGTCGCCAGACTGCCGCATGATGATGTTGTCGATCTGGTCGCTCGCGGGCCAGCCGGACGCGCCGCCTGATTCGAGTCCGACGCAGAAGAGCTTGTCAGCTCCGTACTGCGAAGGATTGATCGCGAGGAGCTCGTCGAACGTCTTCGGCGCGGTGCCGGTGAAGACCTTCTTGTTGTACCAGAACAAACCCTTGACCTGAGTCTTGACCATCAGCTCGTAGTGCTTGCCGCCCACGATGCCGATATACAGGTTGTCGCCACCGCCAGACGGCACGGTGGTCAGCGCGGGGTACGTGTTCGTGATGTAGTCGTTGAAGGACGAACCGAGGGCCGTCTCGACCGGCTTCATGGTGCCTTTGGTGGCCCAGTCCTTGACCTTGTCAACCGTGGGGCCTGGAGCGATGTCGGGAAGGCTGGTGCCTGCGTCCACGTTGATGGACAGCTGGTTCGCGTCTCGAACCGTCGTCAGGTGAACCGTGATCCCGGTTTGGTCGTGAAAGGGCTTCAAGACCTTCTGGAACGCGGCAAGCTCGTTGCCGCCCCACGCGGTCCAGACCGTGACGTCGGTCGAGGAAGCCGTCTGATTGTTGGTACCACCGCCGGACGAGCAGGCGATCAGGAGCAAGACCCCGAGACCTCCCGCAATCGCCCGCGAACTAAGCTTCGCCAAGACGTCGGTCATTAGTGCACTCCTCCCCAAATTCATCCCCTGCCGGGGCGTCAGCTTCGACCCCTGCCGGGGCTCATGTGACCCGGTGGCGCGCGCCAAGACGAACGTTCGCCTAGGCGACGATCGGGAATGGTAGTGGCACCCCGGCACCTTGTCAATCTTGGTGTTCGAGGAGGATCTAAACTCGGCCGGATGAGGGACACGCTGCAGTTTCCAGACGGCTTCCTTTTCGGCGCGTCGATCTCCGCCTACCAGACGGAGGGAGGCAACAGCAACAGCGACTGGTGGTGGTGGGAGCACATCGAATCCACTCCGTCCCGCGAGCCGTCAGGCGATGCGTGCGACTTCTATCACCGCTACCGCGAGGACATCGCGATGCTCGCGGGCTTTGGGCTCAACTCGTTCCGGTTCGGCATCGAATGGGCCCGCATCGAGCCGGCCCCGGGCGAGTTCTCCCGTGCCGAGCTTGCGCACTACCGGCGCGTACTGGACGCTTGCCACGAGCACGGTGTGGCCCCGATCGTCACCTTTCACCACTTCACCGTGCCGAGGTGGCTGAACGATCTGGGCGGGATGGCGCACGAGGGGTTCCCCGCCCTTTTCGAACGCTACTGCGACCGGGTCGCGCAGGCGCTTGGCGACCGCATCGCCCATGCGTGCACGCTCAACGAGCCGCAAGGCCTGGGCTCGAGCGGCTGGTTGCTCGGGATCAACCCACCAGGTCACACCGACGACCGGGACGGCGCGCAGCGGGCGGTCGACAACCTGCTCGAGGCGCACCGCCTCGGCGCGGCTGCCATCCGGGCCCGGGCGGGCATTCCCACGGGCGTGACGCTGGCGATGCCGGATCTCCAGTACGAGGACGGAGCTCAACCTGGCGCGAGCTCGCTCGAGGTCGAGTCGCGCGTCAGCGACTGGTTCCTGGAGATGGCGCGCCAGGATGACTTCATCGGGGTGCAGACCTACACGCGCTTTCGGTACGGCCCCGAGGGAGCGCGCAGCCCCGGCCATGACTGGAGCGACGTCACCCGCGAGATGTCGGAGACGGACCAGACGACGCAGATGGGTTACGAGTACTACCCGCAGGCCCTGGGCGGAGCCATCCGGCGGGCCCACCGAAGCTGTCCGGGCGTCCCGATCCTGGTCACCGAAAATGGGATCGCGACCGGTAACGACGACAAGCGGACGGCCTACATTCACGCGGCCCTTCGCGAGGTCGTGGCGTGCCTCGGTGAGGGGATCGACGTGCGTGGCTACCTCTACTGGTCGCTGCTCGACAACTTCGAGTGGGCCTTCGGATACGCGCCGACATTTGGCCTGGTCGCCGTGGACCGGCAGACGTTCGCTCGCCATCCGCGACCCAGCGCGTCATGGCTGGGCGGGGTGGCGAGGGCGGGCCTCCTCCCCATTCCTACTGGGGTCCCCACGCCCTAGGCGTGGGGTGGTCGAACGCCGGAGGAGCCAACGGCCGGGCGCAATCCGTGTGATGATCGGCTGACAAAGTGATTCGCCCGCCGGTCGAAGCCAACTCGGGGCTTGCCGCGGTCCTCCGCGGTGTGATCGCCGACTTTCAGCACGCGTCCGGGGCGGAGATCGTGTCGATCTTCCTTTATGAAGAGTCGACTCACAGCTACTACGCGCCCTTCGCCACGGGACAGCCGCAGGAGAGCCTGCTCGACTCGCTGACCGACATGCACGAGCAATTGACGCGATATCTGGCCGACGAGTCGCAGGGCAAGGTACCCGACGACCTGGCGGTGCACCAGTACGGCTCGACGGTTTGGCTCACCGTGACGCGCCAGCACCTCGTGGCTCGCAACGCGCCGGCCGAGATCGATTCGACGTTCATCCGCCGGTACCAGGTCCAGTCGACCATCGGCTTGCCCCTCCTGTCCGGCGACCGGCTCCTCGGCCTGATCTACCTGAACTACCGCAACAAGGAGCGCGCCCCGGATGACAGCCGGCTCAAGGAGCTGGAGCGACGGGCCGGCACCGCCGCAGGGCTCGTCCAGGCCGCGCTGGAGGGAGCCGAACGGGCCGCGCTGGATGGCCTGTCGCGCCTCACCTCGCTGCTCACAACTCCGGTCGGAGACGCGAGGACGAATGCCAAAGAGCTCCGCCGGCTGCTCTCGATCGCGCTCGCCGACCTTCTCATGGCAAGCAACCTGGACGGCGCGGCGATCTACCAGTTCGGCCACCAACGTTCACACCTCGAGCTCGTCACCGCGCATCTGCGGGTGGCGGCACCCAC
The DNA here is from genome assembly GCA_005881275.1 of Chloroflexota bacterium. Lineage (GTDB taxonomy): Bacteria > Chloroflexota > Dormibacteria > Dormibacterales > Dormibacteraceae > 40CM-4-65-16. The sequence goes on along the minus strand of VBEF01000018.1, from coordinate 46,476 downwards.
GCAAATCGAGCGCAGCGATCCATCCACACCGTGGGACGCAGTGCTCAAGAAAACCCTGGGCGACGCGACCGCAGAGGCCGACCTGCACCCGGTCGCGGCGTACGCGCTGGGCCAGCCCGACGACCCGCACGGCTACCTGGTGCTGCTCAGCCGCGACCGCCTCGCCACCGTCCGGCGCGCGCCGTCTACCGACGAGATGTTGAAGGCGGGCGCCCAGCTGATCGGAGGCGCGCTCGCCTCGCAGCGCCTGATCGCTGAGCTGGAGAACAGCAACCGCCTGCTCAGCGCGCTCGGCGACATGACCACCGCGATGCTGAAGCCCGGTGCCAGCCGGCACCAGGTCATCGATGCCGTGGCCGGTCATCTGACGGATTCCGAGGTTCCGGAATTCGACTTCAACTTCGCCACGGTGTATCTGCTCGAGGAACGCGAGGACCCGATCGAGGCGATGAGCGTGCGGATGGCGGCCGGCGCGGCGACCGCGGCGGCAATCGACTCCACCGAGACCTCGCGGGCAGGGTCGCGAGGGGCGCACGCACGGGTGCCGCGTTGGGCCCTGGATGAGGACCGCGAGCTCGCCCAGGACGACGTGCTCGTGTACGTCGCCCGCACCTGGCAGCCGGTCATCGTCGGGCCGATGCCATCCACCGATCACTCAGATGTGGTCTCCGGTGGGATCCCGGTCCAGTCGACGTGGATCGAGGTCCCCGTCGTCTACAGCAACGGCATGGTGCTCGGCAAGGTGCTCGCGTGTCTTGTCGGCGAGAGGGAGCAAGGATATGCCGCGGACAACGCGCCGTTCACGCTGGCCGGCGAGGTGTTCGAACGCGGGGGCCACAAGGATCTGGTCCGGATCTTCGTGCCGTTTGGCAGCGATCAATCGCGGCGAGCGACCGGGGTCCTCGAAGTCGGCTATCACCGTTCCGACCAGCGCCGACCCGACTGGGGGCAGGTCGAGGCCCTGCGCGCTGCAGCAGGTCAGCTCGCGGTCGCGGTCGAAACCGCGCGCCTGTACGAAGAGGCGCAGCGCCACGCCGAGCAGCTGGAGCTGGTGGCCGATGTCAGCAAGGCGATCGCAAGCTCCATCGACCTCGACCAGACGCTGACCCTCGTCGCCCAGAACCTGGTGCGGCTCGTCGACGCGTCCCTGTGCCAGATCGCGCTGTACGAAGAGGATCGCGAGGGTTGGTACGGGGCGGCGGCGTCCGACATGCAGGACCTCTGGCGCCGCCAACACGGCGAGCGGTCGGGCGCGTCCTTTCTGTTTGACGTGATGAACCGAGAGCAGCCGGTCGTGATCGACGACACTTCCGCCAACTCCCAGGTCGACCCAGCGTACGTCCGGACATTTGGCGTCAGGTCGCTTATGGCGCTTCCCCTGATGGCGGACGAGCAGGCCATCGGCGCAGCGATCCTGGCCGAGCGAAATCGCAACCGGACATTCACGCCGGACGAGGTTCAGCGCGCTCAGTCACTGGCTGTGCAGGCCGCGGTGGCGATCAAGAACGCGCGCCTCCATGCGCTCGCCGAAGAGGAACGTCACCTGCAGAAAGACTTCGTGCTCATCGGTTTCGGCCAGTGGGGGCAGAAGGCGTACCAACACCTCCTCACGCTCAAGCAGTTCTTCAACTTCCGGACCCACGTGGTGGAGCAGGATTCACCGGGCGCGCGCGATCGGCTTGGCGTGAAGGAAGAGGAGGTGCGCACGCACGGTGACGCCTTCTACTGGGACAGCCACGGTTCGCCTGCGCGCGACCAGCTCGAACGCGAGCTGGAATCGAGCTCCTACGTCATCACCTACATCGCGACGCCGGCGGCGACCCACCTTCCGACGCTCGCTCGCTACTACGACCTCAGCGACGTCGTGCTGATCGAAAAACCTCTGGGCGCCCCACCCGACGAGTACCGCAATTTCCTTGACACGGCTCCCGGCGGGGTTGAGATTGTGGCCGCCGACCACTACTACTTCAAGCTCGAGGTGCGGCTGCTCGGAATGCTGCTGACGGAGGAGCGAACGCTGCGCAACTTCCTCGACAGCGTGGAGGAGATCCGGATCGAGATCCTCGAAGAGCAGCCGCTGACGGGCGCGGCCGCGGATATCGGCGTGATCGCCGACCTCATCCCGCACGCCTTCGCGATCATCTCGCTGGTCACGCCGATCGACCGGATCAAGCTCGACGCGGAGTCGCCTCTCCTGATCGGCCGTCACGAAGGGCTGACCGGGCAGCGCGAGAGCTACGCGCGGATGAACGCGACCTTCGAGTACCAGGGTCGCAACGTGCGGCTCGTGATCGACGTCGGCAAAGGGGCGGAAAACGCGAAGTGGATCAAGCTCAGCGGCGAGAAGCGCTCAGCCGGACGCAGCCCCAGCTACAAGTTCGATTTCGGGAAGGGCGAGGCGATCGACGGAACGCAGGCGACCGTTCGCGCCGCCGTGCGGCGCATCCGCGAGCCTGGTGTGCCCGACAACGCACACCTCAACATGCTCCGGCACGTGATCGAGAAACGCCATCCCGCGGTGGGCATTCTCTCGATCCGCGAGGCGATCCGCGCCAACCAGCGCGTGCGCGACCTCGAGGCAATCGCAGTCGAGCTGCTTTCGCGCAATGAGTGGACCAGCTACGCGCTCGGCTCCCGCCCGGCGTTTGAAGCCGGCGCCGCGACTTCAGCTGTAGGGAGCGCGAACTAGCCTCCCATACGGCACACTACCGCCCCGATGATTTCTACGGGGCAGCTCGTCTCCGAGCGCGTGATGCTGAAGAACGATCAGTTCTTCGCGGTGTCGGCGCGGGATGGGTCGATGAGGCCGGGCGAGTTCGGCGGCGATGGCCTGTGGTCGGGCGACACGCGAATTCTGTCGACGTTTCAAGTTCTCGTCGACGGTGTTCGGCCTCACCCGGTGGCCGTCCGGGCGGACGACGCCTCTGCATCCTTCGAGCTGAACGCAGGGGCCGTGCACGTGACTCGCCTGCGGTTTGTGGACGCAGGCCTGCACGAAAGGATCACGGTCGCCAACCGCGGCTCGACGAGAGTCGACGCTGTGCTCGAGCTGGATGTGGCGTCCGACTTCGCCGCCATGCTCGCGATTCGCGGCGCGGCGCCCGGGCTGGGAGCTCCAGTTCCCGCACCGGCCGTCAAGACCGTCGACGGAGTGCGCTTCTCGCGTGACGGCCGCTCGACGCGGGTTGTCACTTTTCCCGAGGGCCTGCAGCACCAGCTGCGGCTCGCGCCGGGCCAGGAATTCGTCCTGACAGTTGACGTGGTGCCTGACGCAGACGCAGCCGCTGTCGATTTCGACACCGGCCTTGGTGCCGTCCGAGACGCATACCCGCGCTGGGCGGCCGATTGCATGTCGGTACGCACCGACAACCCGGTCCTCAATGATTTGCTGGAGCAGGCAATCGCAGACGTCCGCATGCTGTCCAACACCTACGACACGGGCATCTATCCGACAGCCGGGCTGCCGTGGTTCGCGGTGCCGTTCGGCCGCGACACGCTGATCAGCTCGATCCAGCTCCTCCACGTCAACCCCGAGCTCGCGCGCGGCGTCCTGCGGTACCTCGCCAAGCACCAGGGCAGGCGCGTCGACGAGAGCAGCGAAGAACAGCCGGGCAGGATCCTCCACGAGGTGCGCTCCGGCGAGGTGGTCGAGCGCGGCCTGTGGCCGCACATCCTCTACGGCACCATCGACGCCACGCCGCTCTTTCTCTGTGCCCTCACTGAAACCGAGCACTGGACGTACGACCATCGCCTTGCGGACGAGCTTTGGCCTGCGGCCGAAGCCGCGCTCGAGTGGTGCACGACCTTCGGCGACCCGGATGGGGACGGTTACATCGAGCACTACGGAGGCCGCGCGCGCAACCAGGGATGGAAGGATTCCGATGATTCGCTCACCAGCAACGATGGAAGCGAGGTGGCTCATCCCGCCGCGTTGTGCGAGGTGCAGGCTTATCTGCAGCGCGGTCTCGTCGGTATGTCCCGTCGTAACCCCGCGCTGAAGAAAGATGCGGCCAGGCTGAAGCGCGATTTCAACCGTGACTTCTGGATGCCGCATGAAAAGTTCATAGCCCAGGCGCTCGACGGCGCCAAGCGCCCCGTCGAAGCCATCACCTCAAATCCCGGGCACTGCCTCTGGATGAGGATCCTTGATGGGCCCACGGCTGCGCATGTGACGAGTCGCCTCATGTCCCGGGACCTCTTCTCGGGTTGGGGAATCCGCACGCTCTCGGACCGTGCGGTCAACTACGACCCATGCAGCTACCACAACGGCTCGGTGTGGCCGTTCGACACAGCGCTTGCCGTGGCCGGGATGCGGCAGTACGGATTCGCAGCGGAGGCCGAACGCACCGCCCGCGCGCTGATCGAGGCATCAATCGACTTCCCGATGCACCGGCCGCCGGAGCTTTTCTGCGGTGACGTGCGTACACCGGGCGAGCCGCCCAAGGAGTACTGGAACACCTGCACTCCGCAGCTCTGGTCAGCGGCCGCGATGTTCACGTGCGTGTCGTCGATTCTGGGCCTGGACGCCGACCCACACAGCAAGACGCTCCGCATTGCGCCAATCGAAACCGGGTTGTGGAACCGGATCGAGGTGACCGGCCTCCACTTTGCGGGTGAGCGCCTGGATTTTTCAGTCGACGGCACGCAGGTGAGGCCCGGCCCGATGCCGGCCGGGATTCGAATCACTAGCTGAGAGGCGGGGCGGTGTACAACGCGTCGTCGATCGCGCGCTCGTAGACGTTCACGTAACCGTCCGCCATCTGTGCGGGACCAAAACGCCCGGTTGCGACTTCCGCGCATCGCTTCAGGTCGATCTCCTTGATCCTGCCGAAGGCTTCGACCATTCCGTCCAGATCCTCGGCGAGAAATCCTGTGACGCCCGGCTCGACCACCTCGGGTGCGGCACCTCGGCGCATCGCGATCACAGGGGTGCCGCTGACCATGGCTTCGACCATCGCAATGCCAAATGGTTCCTCCCATTGGATCGGGAAGAGCATCGCCCTCGCGCGAGCCAGCAGCTCCGCCTTCTCCTTGCCCCGCACGTCCTCCCTCCAGGTCACCTGTCCATCGAGGTTGGGCTTGATCTTCTCTTCGAAGTAGCGCCGCGCGTCGTAATCGACCTTGCCCGCAAGTACGAGCGGCATCCTCAAGCGCTTGGCGATCTCGATCGCGACATCCTGTCCTTTCTCCGGGCTGATTCGCGCCAGCTCGACGAGGTAGTCCTGCTTTTCTTCCGGCTTGGTGATCGGCGTGTATTCCTCGGGATTGATCGCGTTGTGGACCATGCCACGCCACTCAACGCTGGCGACCAGCGCCTGCTGCGCTCGGCTGATCGACACAAGGTGAACCTGTCGATCGACGGCGTTGAGGAAATCGCCCTCGGCTTCTGATAGCGCACCATGCAGCGTCGCCACGACAGGAGCCTGCAGGCGCGACTGCGCCGCGACCAGGATGCCGTTCATTCCAGAGTTGTCGTGGATGACGTCGAACGCCCGACGGCGTACGGTCTCATACGCGCGATAGAGGAACAGGTTCTCTCGCGCAAGCTCGTCACGAGTCCCGAGCTGGCGTGTCCAGCTTTCAGGTGCGAGCGCCAGCGACTCGTACGGCCCTTGCGATCCCTGGCGCCCGATGATCGTGACATGGTGCCCCCGGCTCGACAGCTCGCGGCCGAGGTTGTACGCCATCAGCTCGATGCCCCCATAACCCTGCGGCGGAACGGGAAACCAGGGGCTGACGATGATGGCTATCCGCCGAGAGTCCATACAGGTAGAACACGCCCACGGTGGCGACATCCCCATAAATGGGAGATACGAGGCAACCTTCAGTCGGCCGCGACCCTCAACCAGTCCGGCACGCCCCGCACAATCTCCAGCCCATCCGCCTCCGCATCAACGGAATGCTCTCCATCCGGCCGCCGCTCCACTACCAGCTTCACTCCGTGCCGTCCGAGCTGTAGATTCCGCACTTCAAGCCTGGAACACCACACCGGCAGCGCCGGGTCGAGATACACCTTGCCCGCCGGCACGTCGGGCTCGAGGCCCAGCAGGATCCGCACCATTTGCATCACCGACCCGGCGGCCCACGCTTGAGGCACGTTGGCCGTCCGATAGGGCACCGGCACCGCGAACTCGCGCTTCGGCAGGCCGGCGAAGAGCTCCGGCATCTGTATGTCCTCGAAGCACATGACCGCGGCCAGCAGGCCGTCGAGGATCGACCACGCCTCCTCGATCATGCCGTACCGGCGTAGCCCCGCCGCGGCGATCACGCTGTCGTGCGGCCACACAGATCCGCGCTGGTATGAATGCGGGTCATAGGCGGGGTGGCGATCGGAGAGGACACGCAGCCCCCACCCCGTGAAGATGTCCGGCTGCATGAGGCGCCGGCCTGCCGCCCGACCGCGCTCCTCGTCGAGGATGCCCATCCACATGCAGTGGCCGGAGTCCGAGACGACGGTCGGTACCGCCCTCTTCTTGCCGCCGATGCAGAACGCCAGCTCGCCCGGCTCGTCCAGCCAGAACTTCTCGATGAACCGGCGGCGCAGCTCGGCCGCCTGACTTCTCAGCCGGACGGCTCGTGCGCTGTCACCCCAAGCTTCGAATAGAGGCGCGATGCGCATCTTCGCGCCGTAGACGTAGGCCTGCATCTCGGATGTGCCGATCGGCAGCTCAGGGAACGCACCGAGCTCATCCAGCACGCCATCATGCGCGTCGCGCCACCCTTGATTGCGGTAGCCCTTCGGACTTCGTGTCGCGTACTCCTGAAAGCCGTCGCCGTCACGGTCGCCATACCGGTCGATCCACTCGAGGCAGCGCTCCGCGGCGTGTCGGAACGACGCCAGGGCCTGGGCGTCCCCTACCCAACGGTAGTGTTCAGCCAGCAGCAGCAGATACAGGGGAGTGGCGTCGGCGGTCCCGTAGTACGGGCGGTGCGGGACGATGCCGAAATGAGCCCACTCGCCGACGCGAAGCTCATGCGGAATCTTGCCCGGTTCGGCATCGCGCTCGGGATCGTCGCCCTCGGACTGCCAACGCGCCAGGTTCTCCAAGGTGCCGATTGCGGCTGTGGGCTGCACGACCATCGCCTGCAGTGACGCGATCAGCGAGTCGCGCCCGAACAGCGCCATGAACCATGGCAGCCCCGCGGCGGGCATCCAGCGCTCCGACATCGTCTCCTGCTCGTGCAGACGCAGAGCAGCGAGGTCTTCAACAGCGCGCCGATAGGCGAACTGCAGTCGGAGATCCGACGGTTCGACCTGTGATACCGATAGCTGCCAGCTTCGAGCCTGGCGCATCGGATCCGGCTCTTCCGGGTCGAACGCGCACCGCCGGGCGAGGTCGGGAGCCTGGTCATCCGAGGTCAGGAGGTCGTACTGCAGGCACATCGACCACTCCTTTCCGGGCTCCAGGTCGACCGGGATGCGAAGAGCACCGTTCGCGTAGGTCACGCCTGCTTCTTCCTTCAGGATGCGAATGACGCAGCGGCGGACGAAATCGCCGTTTTGATAGCGCGATTCGAGGCAGTTGGGACCGCGCCACCAGGTGTTGAGGTCAGCACGCCGCTGCCACGAGCGATAGCGGACCTCGAAGAGGTCGGCGAAGTCGCTCTCCAACGCGATCTCGAGCAGGACGGTCACCGGCCCGCGTGCGTACGTATGCAGCGAGACGTCCTCGTGCATCTGGTGCAGGTTGATCAGCCGGTCGATGGTGACCGCGACGCGCGCCTCGCGCATATCGCCTCCAGGCCCGGCGATGTTGTCCGCGATCATGTGCCAGCGGGCGTGGCGGTAGGAGAGGCGCACTGAGGCGACCGAGTCCGGCCGCCTGCCGTTGATTCTCAGCTCGTGTCTCGAGAGGTACCGCGTGTCGGATGAGTAGAGCCCGAACTCGCCTTCCGACCCGACGCGGATCGCGCCGTACCGGTCGGTGACCATGAACGTCGCGCCGTGGTTGATTTTGACCGACGGATGAGGGTGAACCGCGGTGATGAGCGTCCGCCAGGGCGCCATGCTCGTCTCATCGCCGGCGAGCAGCCGGGCCGGCGTCGCGCGACGCGCGGATGGCACACGATTGGCACGGTCTCGGTGCTTCACAGGCGCTCCACAACCCACCTTAGCCGTCGCTCGTCGCGGGCCGCAAACCACATCTGAATGAAATGCCGGCGAAGAATTGCGCGCGAGCGGGTCGGCGACTTATCGATGCTTGACTTTCACTTCTAGCCTTTGCCACATTAGTACGGCTTCGAGATGTGGCCGTGGGGATCGGCCCATTCCGCTGTGAAACCGCTGGAGTGGAGATTGAGTTGGGCTCCAGAGCTGACAGGGCGCATCGATTCATGGTGGTCGCGGGCTCGATTCGGGTTCGGTTAGGCACAGGAGGAATGGGTGTGCGTGGACGCAAGATGGTGTGGTTTGCGGCGGGCGCGATCGTCGCAGGCATGGCGGCTGCCATACCGGTGGGCGCGTCGAGCGAGTCAGGCACACGACAGATCGCGGCCTATGGAACCAGCTCATTCGCCACAGACGAGCTCGTCGGCGGGAGCGTGCAAGCTCCCGAGCTGGCCCGGCTCGGCTCCGATGCAGGAGGGACACCCAGCGACGCCGCCCCTATCTTTCCGGACCGCAGCAAGTCAAATGGCCGGAAGGCTGACGGACAGCACAGTGGCGAGTCGTCCAGGGACCGCTCCAACACCCGGCAGCTCCTGAGCTTCGATGGTCTGAACCACAACGATCAGCGGTTCGCGAACGGCGGAAATCAATTTTCGCTGGAGCCTCCAGACCAGGGCCTGTGCGCCGGCAACGGCTTTGTGATCGAGACGGTGAACGATGTGCTGGCCGTCTACAACACAAGTGGCAACAAGCTGGTCGGCCCTGTTGACCTGAACACTTTCTATGCCTACGCCGCCGCCATCAATCGCACGACAGGGGTTCGAGGTCCGGAGCTTACGGACCCCAGCTGCTACTTCGACGCGGCCACCCAGCGATGGTTCCACGTCGTCTTGACGTTGGAGGTCGTGCCGTCCGGAGCGAACGGCGGAAGACTTACCGGACCAAACCGCCTCGACATCGCCGTCAGCCAGACGTCCGATCCGACCGGAACGTGGAGCCTTTACCACCTGCCGGTCCAGGACGATGGCACGCAGGGCACACCCAACCACGGCTGCTCGGCCGGTAGTCCGCCGGCAACCTGGCGGACCAATCCCAACGCGTGCATTGGCGACTATCCGCACATCGGAGCTGACGCGAACGGCTTCTACGTGAGCACCAACGAGTACAGCCTCTTCGGACCGGAATACAAGGCGGCGCAGGTCTACGCCTTTTCGAAACGGGCGCTGGCCTCGGGTGCCGCCACTGTTGACGTGAGCCAGATTGACACGACAAGCATGGTCCGGGGAAACCAGGCCGGCTTCACCGTGTGGCCGGCGGTGGCGCCGAACAGCGATACGCGAAACAGCGACGACTCGAGCGCCTCGCGCAGCGGAACCGAGTTCTTCTTGAGCTCAAACGCCGCCGACGAGGTGAACGCAGCTATGAGCGGAACGTCGACCGACCTGATCGTCTGGGCCCTCACCAACACCAGCTCGCTCAACTCGCCGCAGCCCAACATCAGGATGAGCAACGCCGTCGTGCGTGTCGGTCGGTACGCCATGCCGCCCAAGGCGCAGCAGAAGCCAGGAGCGACCCCGCTGGCTGACTGTCTCAACGACACGACGCTTCCGGTCACGGCAACTCTGTCGGGATGCTGGCGGCTGGCGGTCGGCGTCGAGCCGGCTCACAACCAGGTCGAGGGACAGGCCATCGACACCAACGACACGCGGATGCAGCAGGTCACCTTCGCCAACGGAATCATCTACGGAGCTCTTGACACCGGACTGAACATCAACGGCCACATCCGGGCAGGCATCGAGTGGTTCGCGGCGCGACCGCATGTCACCGGCGGCCGAGTTCACGCTCAGCTAGCCGGTGGTGGCTACGCGGGCCTGGCGGACGCGAACCTGAGCTATCCGGCGCTGGCGGTCAACGACAACGGCGCCGGCGTGGTGGCCTTCACGCTGGTTGGGCCTGGCGACTACCCGAGCGCGGCATACGCCGGCTTCGACTCGAAGGCCGGCGTCGGGAGCATTCACATCGCCCAGGCCGGCGTCGGCCCGGACGATGGCTTCACCAACTACGCCGCCGCCTTCGGCATCGACCCCCCGCGTACCCGCTGGGGCGACTACGGCGCGGCCGTTGTTGACGGGTCGAGCATCTGGGTTGCGTCCGAGTACATCGGCCAGACGTGCAACTACACGCAGTTCATCGCGAGCCCATTCGGACGTTGCGGCGGCACTCGATCGGGGCTGGCCAACTGGGACACCCGCATCACCAAGGTCGCCATCGCCGACTGATCGCGTCCCCCAGAGGCTCAAACAAAAGTGCCGGCGGCTTTTTGATGCGGCCGGCCTCTTGGTTCTTTTTTAGGGCCCCACACACGGCAGCCCGCTTCCTGCGTGCGGCGGGCACTGGGCCGGACCGGGCGCTGGAGCCGTCTCCGAGGCGGATTGCGGAGCGACCGGCGCAAACCGCGGAGTTGTGGTTTGCGACTTGCCGATGCTTCGCTGCACCGCATCGCTCGATGAAGGATTTGTGCTCGGCGCGGTCGATGGCGAAGGAGCGGCGATAAACGTCGGCTTCGAGACTTTGGTCGGACCAAGGACCGCCTCCGCCCGCAGCATCAGCGCAAGAAGCACTCCCGCCGCGACGACGGCCACCCAGAGTGGAATCAAAACGGCGTTTCTCGTCTTCGCCATGGATTCAATCTAGCGGCTCAGAGCAACAGTTTCCCGCTTCTTTTCTTGACAAACGTTAGCTCGGGTACTCATCCGAATACGCCGGTTTTAGCAATGTGACCCTAGCCGAAGAACCAGACGCGTCATCTGGCCAACCTCAAGACAATGACAACCCCACACGCGTGCTGATCGTGGAGGACCACCGGGTGGTGGCCGAGGGGCTCGCCGCGTTGATCAACGACCAGTCGGACATGAAGGTTGTGGGCAACGTCGGCACGGTTGGCGAATGCGTGCAGGCCGCGGCCGAGCTCAACCCAGACGTGGTCCTGCTCGACTTCAGGTTGCCCGACGGAACCGGGCCAGATGCGGCGGCCGCTGTTCGGAGCATCCGGCCCGCCGCGAAGATGATCTTCCTCACCCGAGAGGACACGGACGCCGCACGATTCGCGGCCGTTCAGTCAGGCGCGAGCGCGTTCCTCCACAAGTCGCGCGCCGCGGCGGAAGTCGTGTCCGCGATCCGGGATGTCGCACGCGGGCGGATGCTGATCACGCCCCGCACGATCTCAACCCTGATCGCAAAACGAAGGTCGATCGAGGCCCAGCTCGACCGACTTACGCCTCGCGAGAAAGAGGTTCTCCGCTTGATGGCGGAAGGTCACCCAAGCCGCGCGATCGCCGCCGAGATGGGGATCAGCTACACGACGGTGCGCACACACATCCGCAGCCTGGGAAGCAAGCTGGCGGTGCACTCCAAGCTCGAGGCGATCGTCAAGGCGCGCGAGCTCGGGCTGATCAGCTGATCAGCTGATCAGCTAGCCGGTTTCGGAGCCGTCACCCGGCGCGGCCGCTGGCGGTGCGGCAGGTACGACCGATCGCCCACCCAGGGCGCGGGCGGCGCGGCAAGCCACTGCGCGATCTGATTCAGACCCGAGGCGTATTTCCCGCGCATCTTGGAGAACTTCTGCCAGTGCACGTCGCCGTCGTGGGCACGGTACCCCGCCGCCTTCAGACGGGCGATCGCTGCCACGTATTCGCTCTCCTCGATGATCGCGTCCGACTGCAGCTTGAGGCCGAAGACCCACGCCATGTCCTCGACGAGGTGGTTGCCTACAGTGAACATGAGCTTGGCGGCGCCGGCGGTCGGCTCTTCTTCCATCGAGCTCATCACCAGCGCCGCGGAATCCATCACCGCGCCGAACGAGTTGATCCACGCCTCGTTGTCGTGGCTGGAGCGGAAGTAGACCAGCAGCGGATATGCCAGGTGACTCTCCAGCACCATGGCCGACCACTGCCTCCACTCATCGAACGTCTCCTTCAGGATCCCATCCATGCCTTTTCCGGCCGCTGTCTCCAGCAGCTGCACCGCCGAGGCAGGCGCGCCCGCGAGGGCGTCGAGCGCAACCACGGGCTCCTCACGTGAGCGGAACGCGCCATAGAGCTCGAACAACAGCGTGATCGCGAGTGCGGCCAGCGCAACCCCGTTCAAGCTCTCGAAGAAGATGACCGTGCGCGCGAAGCCCTGCTCTGGAATGAAGTCGCCGTAAGCCAAGGGCACGAGCGTGGACGCGGAAACGTAAAACGCTTCAGGAAAGTCCTGCAGGACGGGACGGAACTCATCGCGAACGCCATAGATGATCAGCCCGTAGGCAAGCACCAGCGCAAACGCCCAGATGCCGAACAGCACGAGGAGCGAGACGGGCCCGAACGCGGCCAGACGAGCCTCGTTCCGATCAAGGCGCGAGGAGCGCAAGCCAATCCACCGCCATGCGATCCACAGCGGCCGGATCACGATCCTGGCCAGCTGGACCTTGTTCACGGCGGGGCGCGGCAGCACCACGGACTGAAAGAGGTCGTAGAGGGTCACGGCGAGGAGCGCGAGCCCGAGGGCCGTGGTCAGGACCTCAATGAACACGTCCATGCCTACAGGGTGAACCCCGCCTGGGCAGCCGCATATGGCGGCTCGTCGCGGCGGAAGCTGTCGGCATCCACACCCAGCAGGCGAGACGCCTCGTAGGCGAGCAGTTGCAGAGGCACGACGTTCACGATAGGCGCCAGGACCTCGTCCACCCGCGGTGTCTTGAAACCATCGGCAGCAGATCCAACCTCGATGACCGCGGCTCCTATTTCGCCCAGCGCGTTGATCACGTCTCGCGTGCGGTCCTGGGAGGGGCCTGCCTCGGCGATCACGACCACGGTCTGGCCGGCCTGAATGCTGACCAGCGGGCCGTGCAGGATGCCCTCGACGTCATGGCCTTCGGCCGACACCAGGTGCGCTGCCTCCCGCAACTTGAGGGCACCTTCGTAGGCGGTGGCACGCGCCGGCCCCCCGCCGGCGTAGTGGACCAGGGGTTTCAGCTCGATGCGCCGTACTGCGGCCGCAACCCTGTTGCGCAGCTCGAGCGCAGTCGCCACCGCCGCCGGAAGGTCAGCCAGCTCCGCTTGCCATGCCGGCCTGCCTAGCGCGGCAGCGACCTGCGCCAACCTGAGCATGGCCGCGGTGTGGCTGGCGGTGTGGACCGGCGACTTTTCCTGCTCGACGGTGTGGACCACCCCTTCGCCCTCCAGCGCAGAACCCTCGCCCGTGACGGCCACCCAGCGCTTGGCATGCCGCTCGAAGACGTCCAGTGCCGCCCGGCTGAAACGTTTGCTGCCGCGGTGGCTGAGCAGAACAAGTCCATCGTCCGCCCTGAAGGCGGGCGGATAGCTTGCGAACTCGAAAGCGCGGACCGCCCAAGCCTCCAGCCCAGAGCTGCGAAACATGAATTGCCCCGCCAAGGCGCCGTGATAGCTCGTTCCAGTGCCGACCAGGAAGATCCGCGCGCAGCCACGAAGCCGAGCCGCCGCCCTGGCCGCGGAATCGTCGGACATCAGCCTCGCCAGCTCGCGGGGCTGGCCTTCCAGGGTCGCCTTCAGAAAGGCGCCCGCTTCGTGAGCGTCAGGCACCAGGTTCGCCGGTGCTGATCGAGATTCCCCTTCTCTCCAACAGGTCGAGTATCTCTCGCTGCTGCTTCAGCATCGACTGCTGCTGCTCGAGCATCTTGAGCTGCTGGACGTTGATGGAGTGGAGCGTGGTGAGCGTGATGTGGTCGGCCTCCGCGCGCGCATCCTGGCTGGCCGAGATCACGTTCTGGCCAACGATGATGATCGGGAGCAGGATGAGCTGTAGGAAGGACTGGCTGAGCCAGGCGATGCCTACCACCGTGTCGCCGCGGAGGAATGCCTTCAGGGCCTCCGGAAACGACACGAGCGCGATCAGGACGAAGAGGTAGGCGGCCCACATCGTGCCCACGGCCCTCGTGATGTGTACCGCCAGCCAGCTGTTGAAGCGGCCGATCGCTCCCGCGCCGTGGATGGTCGGGGCCACCGAGCGCGACGTGATCAGCCGCGGCTTGTGCTCCATTGGCGAGTCTTTCGCGGCCTGGTATTCGACGCGATGCTGCTTGCTGCTGGTCCGCCGCTCGTGTTGATGCTCAGCCGGCTTGGGTTCGTCCATCTCGGTGGATAAAGCTAAGACAATTGCCCGTATGGCAAACCAGGTTTATGAAGCGGCCCGTACGGTCATAGCGGTGCGGGAGTATCAGGACAAGGAGGTGCCCGAGGAAGCCTTGCGCCGGATCGTGGAGGCGGCGCACCTGACCGCCAGCGCGTCCAATGCCCAGCCCTGGCACTTCATCCTGGTCCGCCAGCGCGATGGGCTGCGCAAGCTCGGATCCCTGATCAGGACCGGACCCTACGTAGCCGGAGCGGCTGCGGCGGTCATCGTCGCGTACGAGAGGAAGAACTCTTTGGGAGTCTCGGATGCCAGCCGTGCGATCCAGTCCATGATCCTTACCGCGTGGGGTGACGGCGTCGGGTCGAACTGGGCCGGCTGGGTGGGGATGGAGAGCGTGCGCAAGGAGTTCGGGCTGCCCGACTCCCATGACGTGATTGCGGTGGTCCCCCTCGGCTACCCGAGGCGAAACGTAATCGGCAAAAAGAGACGCAAACCATTCAACGAGGTCGTCTCAGCGGAGCGCTTCGGCACGCCTTTCGCGTAGACGAAACGGCGCGTCGAGGATCGCGAAGAGAAACGCGGCGATCACGGAGGCGGAGAGGATGTACCACGGCCACGGGCCGAGGACGTCGAGGAGCGTGGCGGTGGGCGGCTTGCTGCGCAGATACATGTAGTCGGCGCCAGTGACCGCATCCACCAATCCGACCAGCGCCGCGTAGGCGACCGTCAGGCCGGCGACCCTGGCCACCGCCCACCGTCGTGGACGCTGCCCAAGCCCGACGACCAGCACCAGCGCCGCCGCCACCACACCTCCGTGCGCGATGTAGTACTGGAAGTAGGGGTAGCTCGGAAAGTGCTGCGGCAGGTCGGGCGTCAGCAGAGCCTGGATCGTCCCCGCCAGTCCCCAGAAGTAGGTCACCTCGACCACCAGCTGCCGCCGCGTCCACAACGCCGCGGCGGCGATGAAGATCGCGACGTCGCACAGCTGGAGCGGAAGCGAGAGCGCAACCTGGCTGCCGGGCTGCCCGCCGCCGAGTAGGAAAAACCACCAGCTCACCTCGTCCACCACGAGCACGGCCGCAAGCACCTTCAGCCACGACCCAGGCCGCCGGCGGGCCGCGACGACCAGGAGTGCCGTCGACAGCGCGATCGCGACCAGCGCGAAGACGTGCTCCGGCGCCAGCAGGTCACTCACGCTCGGGTGTCACACCGAACCGGTGGAACCGGGAGCGATTCCTGGCGAACCAGCGATAGAAAGACTCTTCGAGGGCCGCCAGCGGTCGCAATCGATAAGACGCTGCCAGCACCGGCCAGCCGCCGCCGAGCTCTTTCAGCACCCGGTTGATCGCGGCCGCGCCCTCGAGCCGGCTGCCGTTTCGACCGACGGTCCAGGCGGCGCGGTCCGCTTCCTCGCGTGTGACGCCGTAGCGTTCGAGGACTCCGGAATTCTGGTTGGCGACGACCAGCACACGGCCGGCCCGGTCGCGCCGGCGGACCCAGCGCGCCATGCGTGTTCAAACACCTCAAGTCCCGTCGAAAAGCAGGACCAAAACCGGGTCGGGCTCTATGCCGAAACTGTAGCGCCTAGGTGAGCAGCTGCTTCCGGCTTCTCGCGCGGCGGTGCCGCACGAACCCCTGGAGGATGAGGAGCGCCGCCGTGACGGAGAGAATGAATCGCACGTCGGTGCTCACGGGATCGGCGAGGCCCATCAGCGCGGTGTACGGCAGCCACGCCAGGAACAGGACGACCCACAGAAAGATGTTGAAGACGAAGAAAACGCGCACGCCCCCAAAGCGTTAACGCGGGTGCGTGCGCATCTCCTCGTTTGCAGTCTCAGCCCATGGCAGGCTTGCGGATGCCCTCCGCCGCGACGGTCTCCTGCTCCTCGTACTCCCGCGTATGGTCGTATTGGGAGCGGTCCTTCAGCATCACGGTTGCGACGAATCCGATGACACAACACGCGAGGATGTAGAAGCTGATCATGTATGGGTTCTTGCCGGGCAAGAACGTTTCGCCCGACCAGATCTTCGTCGCGATATACGGCGCCGGGCCGCCGGCGACGATCGAAGCCAGCTGGTAGCCGAGCGAGGCGCCGCTGTAGCGCAGCCTTCCAGTGAAGCTCTCCGCGATCAGGGACGCCTGGGGGCCGTACTGCATATCGTGTGGGATGAGCGAAAGCGCGATGACGATGAAGACGACCAGCGGAATAGCGGTCGCGTAGAGACCGAAATAGACAAAGCCCCAAAACGCCATCACCACGATGCCGGCCATGTAGATGTTCTTGCGTCCGATGCGGTCGGACAGATGGCCGAACAAGGGGATGCTGATGAACGAGATGAGGCCGGCCACGCTCACCGCCCAGGTGAGAAACGGTTTGCCAAGCTTGGGAGTCGCGAAAGCGCCGAACGTGAAAACAAAGGTCGTGAAGAGGTAGAACGGCGCCTGCTCTGGGAGCCTGAGCAAGGCGCTCAGGATGATCTCCCTCCAGTTCCGACGCACGACCTCGCGCATAGGCGCAGGCTCGATTCGCTTCTCCTGCAGAAGGGCCTGGAAGACGGGCGTCTCCATGATGCCGAGCCGGATGTAGAGACCGACGCCGACCAGGATGATGCTGAGCAGGAACGGGATGCGCCAGGCTCCCGCCTCGAATCCCTTGGTACCGGCAAGGGTGACCGTCAAGGCGACTATCCCGTTGGCAAGGACCAGGCCGATGGGCACCCCGAACTGGGGCCAGCTGCCGAGGAAGCCCTTGCGCTTGGCGCTGCCCCACTCCATCGCCATCAGGACAGAGCCGCCCCATTCCCCGCCGACGCCGATGCCCTGGGCGAGTCGCAGGGCCAGCAGGATCAACGCCGCACCCAAACCAAGCGTGGTGTAGGTCGGGATCACGCCGATCAAGAACGTCGCCACGCCCATGAAGAGCAGCGTCGCGATCAGGGTCGCCTTGCGGCCGATGCGATCGCCGTAGGTGCCGAACAGCCATGCCCCGATGGGCCGGGCCAAAAAGCCGGCAAAGAAGATCGCGTACGTGTTTAGCGTGCCGGTCAGCGGATCGGACTTCGGAAAGAAGAGCTTGGCGAAAACAAGCGCACCCGCGGTGCCGAACAGGAAGTAGTCGTACCACTCGATCGAGGTGCCGACGGTGCTGGCCACCACGGCCCGCACCATCTGTTTACGACGCTCCTCGGGCGACAGGGACGCCAAGACGGACGAAGCGTTACTCGCCATGTATCAATCCCCCCAGCAGACTTAGCCTGTAGCTTCTTAATTCTTCACTTTTTGGGGGGTTGTGGACGCCCGACCTGCCTCCCACCGGGCTTCCGCCTCGCCGATCGGGGTCGACGGCGGCCCGTTGCGGAACGGCCATATCTCTTCCGCGATGCGCCGCCAGTTGGCCGTCGCGTTCAGGCTCCCGAGCAGGGCGTAGAGCCCCAGGTTGATCCGCTGCATGATCACGTACGCCCGGGGCACGTCCGAATACGGGGCCAGGGGTCCCCGCGCGTCGAAGAAGCGGCGCACGATCGCGGAGGCATAGGCGGAAGTGATCGTCATCGGGGCGTCCCGCAGGACCGTCCCGTAAAACTGCCCGAACCGGTCGACCACCGTCTCTGTCGGCACCGGCGCCCCGGCCCGCAGGAAGCCGGCCTGCTCGAGCGCCGCGCGAAACGCCTCGTAGTCCTTTTCGAACACGAGGAAGCGGACGGCATCTACAAGCGGCGCCAGGTCCTGCTGCGTGAAGAGCTTGGTCAGCCCGAAGTCCAGGAACGTGACACGGCCACCGCGATGGAACAGGTAGTTGCCGGGATGCGGGTCGCCGTTGAACGCGTGCAGCCGGTAAAGGCTGCGAAAGACGAAGCGGTGGATCGTCTCGGCCGCGAGGTCCTTCTCGTGCTGGTCCCAGACCAGGAGCTCGTCAAACGTCGCGCCGGACACGAGCTCGCTGGTCAGGACGCGCGAGGTGCTGAGCTCGAACAGGACGTGAGGCACCCCGATCACCGGGTGGCCGTCGTAATAGCGCGCAAACATCTCCTGGCTCTCGGCCTCGCGGACGTAGTCGACCTCTTCCTGAAGCCGCGCGCCAAGCTCGTCTACCAGCGAGCGCACATCAAGGCCCGGGAACGCGGCGCCCACGATGCGCTTTAGCAGCCCGACGTTGCGAAGGTCGGAGGTGATGCTGCGCGCGATGCCGGGGTACTGCACCTTGACCGCGACCGCACGGCCGTCGCGCGTGATGGCGCGGTGCACCTGGCCGATCGAGGCCGCGGCGAAGGGCAGCGGATCCCACTCGGCGAAGACGCGCTCTGGAACGTCGCCCAGCTCGTCGACGATGACCGATGCGGCGAGCGCTGCGGTCATCGGCGGCGCTTTGTGCTGCAGCCGGGACATCGCGGAACGAAAGGTCAGCGGCATGTCGTCGTAGATGTAGCTCGCCATCTGGCCGAGCTTCATCAGGACGCCTTTCATCGAGCCGAGCTCCTCGGCGACCTCGTCGGCGGAGCGAAGGGCCAGGTCGTGGCGGAGCTCACCGCGCCGTTCCACCGACGCGAACAGCAGCCGCGGCGAACGCATGGCGTACCGGCCGCCGATGCGGAGGGCAAGGCGCGCGAGCGCGGCGCCGCGGCTGACACGAGACAGTCGGAGGGCGTCGGTCGATGCGCTCACGAGCGCATCCGGAGCTCTATGCGGTCTCTCGCCTCAAGCACGCCTGGCAGGGACTCGAACGCCAGGTCGAGCGCGCCGAGCAGCTGGCGGACCGGCTCGCGCTCCATCAGCTCGGCGGGCGGCGCCGCGAAGCCGTACATCTCGCGCGCCCAATCCGGCAGCGTGCCGACGGCGACCTGGGCGAGGTCATGCCACAGGTCCCGCATCTCGGCGTCCAGGTCGGGCGGGTCGAGCACGACGCCGATCGCGTCGCGCGCAGCAGGGGTGGCCTGCCGCAGCTCCACCGACTCGATGTAGGTCCGCACGGAAGCCACGCTCGACGGCACTTGCTCCGCTGGAACTCCCACAATCTCCGCGAAGCGGACCATCTCGGCGACGTAGCGATCGGCGTCGCCAGCGTCCAGCACTCGCCCGTACCTCTGAACCACCGTGACGATCGACTCGACCATCCCGGCGTGAACCCAGAGCAGGAGCGAGGGGTCCTCCGCGGAGTAGGGCAGTCCCGTCTCGGGGTCGATCCCGCGCACATGGGTGTGGATCTTGCGGACCCAGGCCGCCGCCGCCAGCGCCGAGGCGGAGTCGCCGTAGGTCGTCGTCAGCAAGTAGCTGCTCGTGGCGGCGAGCCGGCCGAACGGGTCCTGCCGCCAGTTGCTGTGCTGGGCCACCCCCGCCATCGCCAGAGGGTGCAGCGCCTGGATCATGAGCGAACGCATTCCCGCCAGCGGGAAGGACCGGTCGCGGTTGACGCGCCAGACGATGCTTCGCGGTCCGAACAGGCCGTCGTCGGCGGGATGCTCCGGAACCGCCCGCTGGTAAGCCCTGGCCAGCGGTTCGAGGGGGCTGAGCCGGGCGGTGTCCATCGCACCGCCACGATACCGACCCAAACGCCCCCACCCGGCGGGTTCCCGGATAGTCCGGACTATCAAGGGGTAGCGCCCTAGCCCAGGTCGGTTCGTCCGGACTATCCGGGCAGGTGACGTCCCTAGGCGAGGACTTCCTGTCGTTTCGAGAGATGCTCGATTGCTTGGGAGCGGACTTCTTCGAAGCCTCCCGCCAGGCCCTTGCGCAGGATCCGCGCGCAGGCCGCCGCGGAGTACAGCCGAGGAATGAAGACGAAGTCGGCCCCTTCTTCGTAGAAGCGCAGCGCCTGTGGGATGTGGTCCGTGGTGAGAACCACGCGGGCGTTCGGCGCGTGCGTGTGGACGCTGTTCATGAGTCGCAGGTTGCTGGTGCCCCTCAGCACATCGTCGGTGATGCTCGAGACCACCAGCTGCGCATGCTCGACCCCGGCGTGACGCAGCGTGTCCGCGTGGGCGATGTCGCCGTACACGCATGTGATGTTCTTGCGGCGCAGCTCCCGCAGCACTGTTGGATTGAAGTCGATGACCAGGATTTTTTCCAGGAAGCGCTTCGACTCTTCGGCCGAGCCCTCGTGCTCGAACTCGTAAAGGATGGAGCTCGTGTCGCGGAAGAAACCGAGGAAGATCACCGGCTGGTGCAGCGGTTCTGTCCCGTCCTGGCTGGCCGCCTTGGCAGCGTCCAGGTCCTTCAGGCCGACAGCCCTGAAGCCGGCGGCCAGCAGTCTCTGGATCGCGTGGCTGAAGTTGATCATGTAGGTCGAAACAACCGAGGTCACCGCAAAGGTGACGATCACGACCGTGAGCACGTCCTGGTTGATCTGGTGCAGCGTCACGCCAAGGGACGCGATGACGATCGAGAACTCGCTCACCTGCGCCAGGTTGATTGCGGGCACGATGCTCGTCCGCAAACCGAGCCGGAGCGCGTACAGGATCGGCACGACGACCACCCGGCTGACGATGACGAACGCAGATGCGGCGAGCGCCAGGCCCAGCACCTCCGGGCTGGGAATGGTGATCTGCATGCCTAAGGCGACGAAGAACAGCGTGACAAAGAAGTCGCGGAGGCTGACGGCTTTGGCGACGACGTCGACGTTGTAGGGAAACGTGGACAGACTTACGCCGGCGATCAGCGCCCCCATCTCGCGCGAGAGCCCGATCAGGCTGGCGGCGCCGGCGAGGAAGAAGCACCACCCCAGCGCGGATACCAGCACAAGCTCGGGCGCCTTGGCGACCATGCGGAAGAGGTAAGGCAACGCGTACTTGGAGAGGGCGAAACCTCCCACCACCAGAACCGCGCCGCGCCAGAGAGACCCCAGGAGAGGAACCAGATTTGGGTTCAGGATGTTCGGCTGCACGGCGAGCATGCCCACCGCCCAGAGGTCCTGGATCACCAGCACGCCGAGCGTGATGCGCCCGGGCAGAGTGTCGAGCTCGAACTTGTCGTTCAGGATCTTCACGACGACCAGCGTGCTCGAGAGGCTCATGCACGCCGCCAGGTAGAGCAGCGCGTAGCTGTGCTCGGAGTTCGTCACGCCGAGCACCGCGAAGAACGCCAGCCCAAGCGCGATGCAGATGGGCACCTGCAGCGCGCCGGTGAGCAAGACCGCGGCGCCGCCGGAGGCCATCTTTCGCAGGTCGATCTCGAGCCCGATCACAAAGAGGAGCAGGATCAGCCCGATCTCGGCGACCGTCTGGATGCTGTCCTCGTTGGTGATGAACCTCAGCCCGATCCTGGGCCCGATGATCACGCCAGTCAGGAGGTAGGCGATGATCAGCGGCTGCTTGAAGCGCCATGTGACCGCTGCGATCAGCGCAGCGGCGCCGACACAGATGCCGATGCTCGAGAGAAGGTCGGTCGGTACGTTCAACTGCCACGCTCCGCGAGCACGAGGAAGCGCGGATGGTGCACGGCGTCGATGAGGCTGTCGATCAGCTGACCTGAAGGCTTGGAGGCTTCATCGAGGTCTTTGTCGGGATGGAGCAGGCGGCCGACGCCGCGCGTCCGCGTGTTCTCGCCTATGCGCGGGCCCTTCGACCCAGTGCAGTAAAGGGACACGTTGACGCCTGTTCCGTCGAGCTCGGCCGCCAGGCTGCGCGTGAACGAGGCGAGGGCGGCATGCCCGGCGTCGTACGCGATGGTCAGCGGGTCGTGCAGCGCTGGGCCGTCCGCGCTCACCGTATTGATGACGTGGCCGGAGCGCCGCTCCTTCATGTGAGGCAGCAGCGCCGTGGTCGTGCGCACCGGGCCGAGCAGGTTCGTTTGGAGCATCCACTTCCAGTCGCTTGGCTTGATCCGGTCGAGGGGGCCCTCCAGCAACACGCCGGCCATGTTGATCAGGATGTCGACCTGTCCCATCGCCTTGATCGCGTCGCCGGCCATCGAGCGCACCGAGGCGTCGCTGCGGACGTCCGTGGAGAGGGCCATCGCGTCGGCAATGCCCAGCTCCAGGATTTCCTCCACGGTTCGCTCCATTCGCTCCGAGTCGAAATCGGCGATGACCACCCGAGCGCCCTGCCTCGCAAGGGCGTTGGCCACAGTCCTTCCGAGCCCGCTGGCGCCTCCCACGACGACGGCGACCTTGCCGGACAACACACCGCGGGGCTGCGGCTCGCCCTGTACCACAGCGGGCATTCTATTGACGAGCGCCGGGGTCAGAGGCGGCGTAAGAGCGGGATACGAGGCGCGATCGCGTAGTTGAGCTGGATGGCGACGATTGCCGCGATGCTCCAGTGGGTGTCGAAAATGCACAGGAGCATTCCGAGCAGATACAGGGTCTGAGCACCTATGACGCGACGCCGAGTGAGGTGCGCTATGGACGCCGTGTCAGCTTCGGGAAACAGCTTGGCCCGAGCACCGTATTCGAAGGCAACGAGGAGCACCGATCCGAGGACGAAGATGTTCAGCCAGTACTCGACCAGGGCCACCCTGGACCAGTGGAACCGGGCGAGAAGCAGCGTCGAGAACGGAATCAAGGTGACCGCCAGCAAGAAGCCCAGATGGATCCAGGTGAAGTTGCGGTTGGCCCGCTCCAACCGGCCCAGCTGCGTCTGTTGAGCTACCCAGAAGATGCCAAGAGTCAAAAAGCTCATGAAGTAGGTGACAACGGCCGGCAGCAAGCCACCGAGCTGGCGCAGCAGGTCTCCCTCCGACTTGACCGTATCCATAGCCGGAACCGCCAGTCCCAGCACGAGCAACGTCATGCCGACGGCAAAAATGCCGTCCGCGAGACCGGCCAGCCTGTGGATGCTCGAGCCGGCCACCTCGTTGTAGTCGCGCTGCCGGTTGGGGACGTTGGCCACGTGTAGATTGTCGCGACATGCCCACGCCCGAGAACGTGCAATTCTTCGCGACGGCCGCCGAGTTGCGCGCGTGGTTCGAAGCCAACCACGAGACAGCGACGGAGCTCTGGATCGGATATCACCGCAAGCGGACCGGCCGTCCGTCGGTCACGTGGCAGGACGTTGTCGACCAGGAGCTCTGCTTCGGCTGGATCGACAGCGTTCGCTACTCGCTAGGCGATGACCGAACGGCGCAGCGGATCACGCCCCGGCGCAAGGGCAGCATCTGGAGCGATGTCAACATCAAACGGTTCGGAGACCTGGACCGCCTGGGCCTCGTCCACCCGAGCGGACGGGCGGCGTTCGAGAAAAGGGACGAGGCACGGTCGCGGATCTACTCGTACGAAAACCGCTCGCGTGGCCTCGACCCGCCAAGCGAGGCTGCGTTTCGCGAGCACAAGGCTGCCTGGAAATTTTTCGAGGCACAGGCTCCGTCGTATCGAATGACGGCTTCTTACTGGGTGATGAGCGCCAAACGCGACGAGACCAAAGTGCGACGCCTCGAAAAGCTCATCGAGCACTCGCGGAACGGCGTCCGTATCCCGCCTTTTGGCCGCCCGACCCCTCGTTCTTCCTGACCCGGGCCTCGACCAGTTTCTTGAGCAGAGCCATCGGCATCGGCTCATCCAGCGAGAAGCGGTACGTGCCCTTGCCGGTCATGAAGCGGTGCAGCTCTTTGTGCTGCTCCGCCTCACCCACCGGATACACGCCGATGTGGTTTTTGAACGCCGAGAAATAGATCAGCCGTCCCTTGTAGTCGAAGTGGGGCATCCCATAGCTGAGTCGCTCGGTGGCTTTCGGCGCCACTGCCTTGATCAGTTTGCGCAGCTCACGAAGGCGTGGCTGCGCCGCTTTCGGCGCAGCCGCTATGTACGCGTCAACCGCCTTCATCGAGCTGCTCGAGGCCTCGGGGGTCACTTTCCGGCCTTCATCCTTTCGAGGAGCTCGGCCAGGCGCTCGAGCGATTCGTTGGCTCCCGATTCCATGCCGGAGGCGACCATGCCATCGCGGTCCATCACCGACTGGAAGACCTGGTGCGCCACGAGCTTGGTCTTGTTGCCGAGTGGCTCGAACGTAGCCGTCTGGAGCGCGACGTGACCGGGCACGCCTTCGTACTCGAATGTCGAGACGATCCGCTCCGGCGCCACGACGTCGTGGTTGACGCCGCGGAAGCCGTGCCTGCCTCCGTCGGCGGCCACATGCTCGACCCGCCAGGAGCCTCCCGGCCGTGAGTCGAACTTGTCGATCTTGATCTCGTACCGCCGCGGGCCCCACCACTGCGCGAACAGCTTTGGGTCGGTGTAAGCCTTGAAGACCAGCTCGCGCGGCGCGTCGAGGATCGTCGTCGAGATGATCTCCTGCTTGCCAGGCTCGATCACGTACTCAGTCTTGGGCATCGTTCTGGTCTCCTTGGTGCTCATCAGTCTTCTCCTTCTTGATCAGATCCTGCAAAACATCGTCCAGGCGCTGGAAGCTCTCGTCCCAGAACCTTCGGTAATCCCCCACCCACTCGGACGCCTCTTTCAGGCGGCCGACCTCGAGGCGGCACGGCCGCCACTGCGCGTTGCGGCTCTGCCGCACGAGGCCCGCGCGCTGCAGCACTTTCAGATGTTTGGAGACTCCCGGAAGGCTCAGGTCGAACGGCTTGGCCAGCTCCGTGACTGAGGCCTCCCCCTCTGCGAGACGGGCCAGGATCGCTCGCCGGGTGGGATCGGCGAGGGCTGCGAACGTGACGCTCAGTTGATCGTTTGCCATCGTACTTTTCTGTCCGGCTAATTAACTAATCGGTAGAATACGAACTCCAACGCGGCCTTGTCAAGGGCTGTTTTGGCGCGGCACAAGCTCCAGGTCGAGAGTAGTCTTGCGTCGCGGCGCCGGCACGCGGCGCTGGGGTTGCCCTAACGGGCAGGAGGGGGCCTATGAACCTTGCAGACGAGGGTTTGCGGTTGCTCGCCGCATCGCGGATGGCCCAACAACAGGAGGGCCATGCGCACTTCTGGGAACGGGCCTTGAGCCGCCGTCAGTTCCTTGCGACGACTGGACTGGCCGGCGGCGCGGTCGTGACGTCCAGCATCTGGATGCCGCTCGTGGCTGAGGCGAGGACCTCGGCGGCACCCGTACCGATTCCCTACGGAACTACGATCGGCAATCTGTTTCACTTTCTGCCTCCCGCACCCAATACGGACGACTCGTCGATCTTCAACTTCAAAGGCACGGTGGGGGTCGCAGACATCAGTGGGCCTGGAGCGGGAACGCATGACGGCAAACCTCTCCCGTCCAACGCGGAATTTGGCTCCGACAACCGGTTCATGAAGGGTGTCTACATCGGCGCCGATGGCAAACAGCACCGCGGCACCTTCGCCTTCATTTGACTGGACGTCTACGCGGGTCCGGTGGACCCAACATTCAAGACCCAGATCCACGATTACGACCCCGGCATAGTCGCGAGCGGTCCGAGCGCGGGTCTGTTCTGGACGATCGCCGTGTCCGACGACGCGGTTAAAGCTGACGTAGAAGAAGCCGAGGCCCGCCTCCACCTGTCGAACCTGTCGATTCCCGACTATGGGGACATCTTGAACGGGCTGTTCCACACCCGTCAGCCATTGGCGGGCAAGGTCTCGTTCGACCTTCGCTGGTTTGGGGCGGTGACGCGTGGCACGTTTAGCGATGCGAGCAAGCCCTTCGAGATGGAATTCGTGCAAACGAACGCGCGCATCTCTTGGAGCGGCCGCACCGGCAGCGACCATTTCCACTCCACCGGCGGCCACCAAACGGTGAACTTCGCCCAGATCGCCAACGAGCGGAACGGATCTTTCTTTGGCCAGGACGACGACTGACGTGATGTAGCGCACGGGCGCCCGGCCTCACACGCGATGTGGTGCCGGGCGACCCGTGTTGATCAGCACCGCCGCAGCGATCGCCCCGACAAGCAGGATCACCACGCCCCACCCCGTCGCCACCGAGAAGCCGTGGACCAGTGCCGCCGCCCGTGGTCCGGCGTACGCCGCCGTCGCGCTGATTGCGATCGAGTTCAGGAGAGCCGTGCCCAGCGAACCTCCGATCTGCTGGGCGGTGTTCACGGTCGCCGAGGCAACCCCGGCCTCGCGCGGGTCGATGCCGTGGGTCGCCGTGCTGAAGGCGGGCACCATCACGCACGAGATGCCGAGGCCGAGAAGGACTTCCGCCGGCAGCACGAGCGTCAGGTAGGCGCTGTCTGCGCGCAGCTGCGTCAACAGCGCCATGCCCGCAGCCGCGACGGCGGCGCCCGGAGCCATCAGCGCACGCGGCGCCACGTACGGCATCAAGCGGCTGGCGATGAGCCACGAGCCGGCCTGCGATGCGATTGTCATGGGCAGAAAAGCGAGGCCCGCCTGCAGCGGCGTGAATTGAAGCACGACCTGCAGGTAGTAGGTGAGAAACAGAAACGCGCCGAACATGCCGGCGATTGCCATCGCGACCGTGATGTAGGAGCCGCCTCGGTTGCGGTCGGTCAGGATGCGCAGCGGCAGCAGGGGATTTGCTGTGCGCGCTTCTCGAAAGACGAACAGCGCGAGCAGGAGGCCACCGACCGCGAGAAGCCCGATCCCGGCCGTGCTCGAATAGACCAGCGCCACCATCCCGCCCGCGGCCAGGACAACGCCCGGCAAATCGAGCGCCGCTTTGGCTCGCCCGCTCCCCGCCGGAAGGACGAGCCATCCACCGATCCCTGCCATGACCGCGATCGGGATGTTCACGTAGAGACACCAGCGCCAGGCGAGGTACTGGGTCAATGCTCCACCCAGCAGAAGCCCGATCGCCGCCCCGCTTCCCGCGATCGAGCCGTAAACAGCAAAAGCCGTCGCCCGTTCCCGTGGCTGCGTGAAAGAGACCGCGAGCAGGGACAGTGCCGTCGGGGCAAGCAAGGCAGCGAATGCGCCCTGCAATGCTCGCGCCGCGACAAGGGTCGCAAAGTTCGGTGCGGCGCCGCCGATCGCCGACGCGACGGCGAACCCGGCGAGACCGATGAGGAATGCACGCTTGCGACCGGCGTAGTCGGCGACTTTGCCGCCGAGGAGAAGCAGACCGCCGAACGCGAGCGCGTACGCGGTTACCACCCACTGCCGGTCGGCGTCCGACGCACCAAGGGCCGACTGGGCCGAGGGCAGCGCGATGCTGACGATGGTGGCGTCCAGCGCGATCATCAGCTGGGCGATCGCGATGAAGGCAAGCGCAGTCCATCTCCTGCTGTCCGGTGGCGGAGCCGTCCAGGTCTGCGTTTCTGCGGTGGCCGCGCTCATGTCGGGCGAACCTCGCGCCGCGCCGCGACACCCGCCGTGGCGCCGAGGGCCGCCCCGACCACTACTGCAACGATCGCGACCCAGGCATCCGGCTTGACCGTCATGTCGAAAACGACGCCCAACGCCATGCCCACCCTGATCATCCAGGAGATCGCTGCGGTGCGGCGGCTCACCCTTCCCCGCATGAGGCTGACACCGGTGACGGCGCTGGCCACCGCAATCAATACCCAGCTCGTGAAGCCAACCGCGACCCATCCCTTCCAGCCGGTCCCGGCCGCCACCAAATACAGCCCGGGGACCAGGATCGCGAGCCCCGAGATGGGCCCGAGGACCCGGTTCAGCTGCCCGGCCGGGATGCCGGCTCGGAGGCTGACGCCTTCGATCGTCAACAGAACGAACAGCAAGAGAGCTCCGACGATGTGCACGAACAACGCGATCGAATACAGATTCATCGATTGCCTCCTTGAATCCAGCCTTGGCCAGCTAGGTTACCACAAACTTATAGTGACTTAAAGTATTGGGCTGCCTAACTTATTCCGGGTACAATCGGGCCGGTGGCATCGCGACCCGGGTTGAGGGAGCGCAAAAAGGAGCAGACACGTCAGCTGATCTTCGACGCCGCTCGAAAGCTGTTCGAGGCAAAGGGCTTCGACGGCGTGAGCGTGGCCGAGGTCGCCCGCGCGGCCGACGTCTCCGAGGTGACCGTCTTCAACTACTTCTCGACCAAGGAAGACCTGTTCTACGGAGGCATGCAGTTCTTCGAGGAGGTTTTGATCGAGTCCGTCCGCGGCCGCCCGAAGGGGGAGCCGGCGCTCAAGGCATTTCGCCGCACCCTGCTCGCCGGGGCTGACCGGCTGGCGACCAAGGAAAGCGCAGACGCGATCTCGCGAGCAGCGCGAGCGATCCCGGCCAGCCCGTCACTGGCGGCGCGCGAGCGGGAGATCGTCGAGCGCTACACCAAACGTCTCGCCGAGATCCTGGCCGAGGAATCGGGCGCCGACCATGGCGATGTCGTGGCTATCAGCATGGCCAGCGCCCTGATGGCGACCCACAGGGCACTGGTCAGCCACGTGCGCGGCCGCGTTCTCTCCGGGGTGCGAGGCCAGCGGCTTGCCGACGACTACCGCGCGCAGGCCCGCCGGACTTTCGCCCGCCTCGAACGCGGCCTGGGCGACTACGCCGTCAAGCGATAGCTCTCAGCGGGCGGCTTTGAGGGCGGCCTTGAGGTCCGAGACGCCCATGTAGGCGTTGAGCTTGCGCGCGCTGCCCGCCGACCCGGCGTAGATGTACTGGATGTTGACGCCCGCCCGGCCGAGCTTGGTCGCGAGCCTGCCCAGAGTGCCAGGCGAGTCGCCCAGCGTGACCGCGAGGACCTCCTCTTCTGAGGTCTGCCAACCCTTGGAAGCAAACACCTTGCGCGCCGTGGCCGGCTTGTCCACGACCACCCGGACAGCCCCGCGTCCGCCTTCGGTGGCGCCCATGACCGCGACGATGTTTGTCTTCTTTTCGCCCAGCGCGGATGCGATCTCGCCGAGCATTCCCGGTTGGTCCGGGACCCATAGCGTCAGCTGCTTGGCCCGTGGCATGCCCCATTTCTCCTCGTGAATCCGACGAAAAGTCGAGGCAAGTGTAGGCATGTTTAAGGGCTTGGCACATGAGGCATTTCGAGCGTGGAAGCGACTCCCAAGGTCAAAGATCAGGAGGTGTGATTCAAGATGACGTTGAGTCGCTGAAGCCCGATGCGGGAGTTCGACAGGCTGTTCGTGGATTTCTTTGGGACGCCCGTCGAGTATGCGCGCGAGCCGCGCACCTGGCCGCTGGCGCTGGACATCGCCGACCTCGGCAACGCCTATCAGGTCAAGGCTGCCCTCCCCGGCTTGAAGCCCGAGGAGGTCGAGGTGACCGTCGCGGACGGGGTGCTGGACATCAAGGCGCAGCGGAAGCAGGAAACCGAGTCGAAGGACGGCGGCTACCTGCGCCGCGAGCTGACGTACGGCGACTATGAGCGGCGGGTTCAGCTGCCGGGCGATGTCAGGGAGGCGGACATCAGGGCCGGCTTCGAGAACGGGATGCTGAGCATCGAAATCCCGAAGGTCCCGGCCCCGCAGCCGGTGAAGATCCCGGTCGTCGGCAAGCCGGAGAAGCAGCTCGTCGGAGCCAATTCTTGAGAAGAGCTAAGCCAGGCGTGGGGAGGGCCGCGCGCCGCGGCCTTCCCCCAGCTGACACTATTAAGAAGACGCGAGGGCCTCGGAGCTTACACGCACAACTGCATGAACGCGGCCTCCCTGTGCCTGCACCGGACCGCGCACCGACGATGGCGGCGGGTTCTCAGCCCGATCAGGGCTCAGGTTAGTTCGAGGAGTAGGCCCGAAGCGCGTCGGCACGCCCTGTCCGGCGCAGCTTGTCGAGCGCATGCCGCTCGAGCTGACGCACGGTTTCCCGGCTCGTGCCGAGCCGGCGGGCGACCTCGTCCAGCGCGCGCTGGTGTCCGTCGGTCAACCCGAACCTGAGCTGGATCACGCGCCGCTCCCGCGGCTCGAGCGTGCTGAGCACATCGTCGACCTGGTCCTTCAGGTCCGACTCCAGCGCGGCCGTGGCCGGGGATTCGGCCGTCGCGTCCTCGATCAGGTGGCCGAGCTCGGTGTCACCCTCCTCGCCGATAGGCGTCTCGAGCGAGACAGTGTCGCGCGAGGTCTGGCGCAGCGCCTCGACTTCATCCGTGGTGAGGCCGAGCTCTTCGCCGATCTCCTCATCGGTCGGCTGCCGGCCGAGCGAGTCGCGCAGCCTGTCGGAAACGCGGACCAGCTTGTTGGTCTGGTCGCCGATGTGGATCGGAAGCCGGATGGTGCGCGCCTGGTCGCCGATCGCGCGCAGCACCGCCTGCCGGATCCACCACGTCGCGTAAGTCGAGAACTTGAACCCGCGTCGGTGGTCGAACTTCGCTACAGCCCGCATGAGGCCGACGTTGCCCTCCTGGATGAGGTCGAGCAGCGGCATGCCGCGACCCTGGTACTTCTTGGCAATCGAAACGACGAGTCTCAGGTTGGCTTCGGTCATGTGGCGCCGTGCAGCATCTGAGCCGGCCTCGATCTGCTTCGCCAGCTCGATCTCCTGCTCCTTGGTCAGCAGCGTGCCGCGTCCGATCTCCCGCAGGTACGCGCCGAGCGCGTCGTCGACCTCGGCCTGGCCGGGCTCGGGCTGAGTCTGGGGACGCGCTTCGATCTCGGAAAGGACATCGGCGAGATCCGGCGTTGCTTCCTGCGCGCCGGCGCGGCCCTCATCCTCGGTGTCGTCGAACCAGGTTGAGACGTTGGACTGGAGTTGCATGCACCGATGAACTTACCCACCGGGCCGTCTGGACAAACCCGCGAGGAGATGCGCGTAAGGTGGTTTTTGCCAGACCAATTTGAAGGTGGAGGTATGGGATGAAGATTGCTTGCGTGCTCGGGCCTAAGTTCGAGGATTCCGAGTTCAAAGAGCCCTATGACGCCTTCCGCAAGGCCGGCCACGAGGTAGCGATCGTCGGACTCGAAGCCGGGGCTGAGATCGAGGGCGACAAAGGCAAGGTGAAAGCCCGAGTCGACAAGTCGTTCAAAGATGTAAAGACAGACGATTTCGACGCCCTCTTGATCCCGGGCGGGGGCAGCCCGGACAAGCTCCGCGCCCACCCGGAGGCGGTGAGCTTCGTCAAGGAGTTCATGAAGGCGAGCAAGCCGGTGTTGGCGATCTGCCATGGTCCGCAGCTGCTGCTCGCGGCCGACGAGTACAAGAACCACAGGATGACGGCGTGGAAGACGATCCAGGACGACTTGAAGAAGGCCGGCGCGAACGTGGTCGATCAGGAGGTGGTGGTGGACCGCAACCTCGTGACCTCACGCCAACCGTCTGACATTTCCGCCTTCATTCGCGAATCGCTGAAGGCCCTGGAGCAGGTCCCCGCCAGGCGGTAGTTGCTCGGGTGCGCCAAGCGCACCGCGTTTGAACGCGCCACTGTGTCAGATTCAGGGCACTTATTCTCTCCGGGAGTTGAGCCGCGAAGGCATCATCACGACAGGCGGAGGCGGCATAACGGTCCTTGATCCGGACGCGCTGACGAAAGCGGCCGGCTATGAGATGGCCTGGGCCTGATGGGCTGGGTCAACTTCGAGGTGCGCACCAAACGGCGCGCCGAGCTCGTCGACATCACCGAACGCGTGGCCGAAGCGGTCGCGCGGTCAGGCGTCGCAGACGGCACATGCAATGTGTTCGTGCCTCACACGACCGCGGGTGTGACGATCAACGAGGGCGCTGACCCCAACGTCGCGAGCGATATCGCGTCGCTACTGGCAGAGCTCGTTCCGAAGGAAGCGGTGTTCGAGCACGCGGAGGGCAACTCCGACGCCCACATCAAGACCGTGCTGGTCGGCCCGTCCTGCGTCGCTCCGGTGCGCGGTGGCAAGCTCGGCCTGGGGACCTGGCAGGCGATCTTCCTGTGCGAGTGGGACGGGCCTCGGACAAGGCGGGTCGAAGTCGCAATTTCCGCGCTTTAGTTCACAAGCTCCAGCTCACGCGCGGTGACCACCGCGCTGACCATCGACTTCGTGCCCAGCTTGGCGCTGATCGACCGCATGTGGGTGCGCACCGTGGAGTAGCTGATGGCCAGCTGGCGCGCGATCTGCCGGGTGGCGATCCCATCCGCGAGCAGCTGAAGGACCTCACGCTCTCGCGGGCTGAGGCTCTCCTGCATGTGGACCCTGTCGGCACCCCGGCTGACCAGGCGGGCGATCATCGCCGGCGAGATCAGGGTCGCGCCCTCAGCGGCCTTGCGGATAGCCGCTATCACCTCGGACGCCGGGCTCGACTTCAGCACGTAGGCGCTGGCGCCCGCTTCGACGGCGGCGAGGCGGGCATTGTCACCGCCGTCGCGGCTCAGGAACACGAACCTGACAGTCGGAAACGCCTCGCGCATGGCAATCGCCGCATCGCGGCCGGTCCCGTCGCCAAGGTGGAAGTCCATCACGACGATATCGGGATCCAGCTGGCGCGGCAGGGCGGCGGCCTCACTCACGGAGCCGGCCTTCCCGACCACGACCATGTCTTGCTGCCCGTCGAGCAGCAGGCCGAGGCTTTCCGAGACGAGCTGATGGTTCTCGACGATGATGACCCGGATCGGCCGCGGGCCGCCGTTGGTCCTCGCGACGGGCAACCGCTGTCTTGATTTCAGCTGACTCACCGGCGGGCCTAGGACAGCTCGGCCCGCCTGGTCTGGTAGCGGGCCTCCAGCTGCTGGACGACGGCCGCGACGTTTGCTCGCTCGTCATGACGGGCGGCGTGAAGCCGCTCTCGGAACGTGCCGAGCCATCCGCAGATCTCTTCCAGGCTGTCGATCGCCGGCACGTAGAGGTCAAAGGAAGGCGAAGGGGCCAGGCCCTCCCTCTGGGCCTTGGCCCCCTGCCCTCGCGTTGCCCCCCGGTTGGACGATTGGAACTTGCTGCTCCCAGCAGCCATGACGGCCACACCTTACCCCGCGTACCGCAACATTCGGGGTCAAAATTAACTGGTCGAATCCGCCAATGCGTTGTACCCTCAGGGCGGAGGCAAGGCTCATGCGCGAGGCGCGGCTGGATTTCTACGAGCTTCCGGGCGAGGATCTGACCACTTCCGTCCTGCCAGAGGTGGCGGGTTGGATCTCGATTTACGAGGAGCTGGCGTCAGTCCTCGGCTCCGTCCTGTCGCGCGCCAACGGGTCCGCCGAGAGCGCCGAGCTGCGAAATCACCTGGAATGGATCGAACTCAGGCTCGCCGCATGGCGCGACCGCCACACGGAGCTGGCCGGGGTGGTGATCGACCGGAGTGACCATACCCTCACGTACGGGGGGAAATCCCTTCGCCTGACAAGGCGGGAAGCGGACCTGCTGGACTTTCTCCTCCGGCACCCCAAACACCCGTTCACCAGCAGCCAGCTCGCGACGCTGGCGTGGCAGAATTCGAGGCTCTCCGACGCCCAGGTCCGCACCTACATCATGCGGCTCAGGAACCGCCTGCGAGAGGTTGGCCTGGAGCATGTGATCACTGTCGTCAGGAACCGGGGATACGGCGTCACGGCGACACTCGGTAAGGTCGAGACGTGATGGACGAGACCAAGGCGGCCCCGGAGTCCGTCGCCGAACTGCTCATCTCCGCAAAATTGCTCATGCTGCAGTCCAAGCGACTGCTGCTCGCCAGCGTGGAACGGCGCTCGAAACAAAAGGGACGCGACTCGCTACGCGTGGAGACGGATCGGCTTCGCGAGGAGACAAAAACGGCGCACGAGCAGTATTGCTCGTACGTCCTGACATGGGGATCGCCGGCGACGCCGGACTACTGGCCCGTGGCCTACGGGCGCCTTGTCGAAACGGCGGCGAAGCTGTCGGCCAAACTGCGAGGAGCCTCGACGGGCCTCCCACCGGAGGAGCGTTATCAGGTGGCGGCTGAGGTGGAGATCCTCGAAACGCTGGCCGAAGAGTGGCGCGAGTCGATCCGGAAATCGATCGTGGCGGTCGCTTAGGGCTTCAGCTCTTCCATCACCAGCACAAGGCCGGCCGGCCCGCTTCCGTCACCGACCGTGTGCGCCATCACCCGGCAGCGGATCTCCCGGCCCTTGCGCGTCATCGCCGTGACCACCAGCTCGTCGTGGCGGGGATGCCCTCCCGCGCCCGCATCGATCAGCGCCCTGAGCTTCTCAGCGGGGAGTCCGATCTCGAGGTCGAAGAAGGACTTTCCTAGCGCCTCATCGGACCGCACGCCCCAGAGATCGGCCGCCCGCTCGTTCCATACCTGGACCCTCATGCTCTTGTCCAGCACAGCGGCGCCGACTTCGATGTTGCCGGTGATTGCGACGAGGAGCTTGTTCAGCCGTTCCACCTCGCTGGTGCGAAGCTGCAGATCAGTGTTGATGCTGTTCAGCTCGGCGTTGGTCGATTCGAGCTCCTCGTTCAACGTCTCCAGCTCCTCGTTGGTCGACTGAAGCTCCTCGTTGGTCGTTTCCAGCTCTTCAACCGTCGATTGAAGCTCCTCGTTCGTCGTCTCGAGCTCCTCCCTGTGCGACTGCAGCTCCTGGCTTAATCGCTCGAGCTCTGAACGCAGCTGCATCGCGCTCGTGACGTCGACGAAGTTGATCGCGACCCCCACGAGCGAGCTGTCGTCATCGATCAGGGGGGCGACGTGAATGTCAAACAGCCCGGGCGTGCCGTCGGCTCTTTTGATCTCGACGCCGGAGGTCGACGTCGGGCGGCGTTCGCGGGTGACGCGGTCGATCGGCGTCCGAAGATCGATCGGCTTGTAGGAAAGCTCGAGATCCTTCAGCGAGCGCCCCAGATCGGCGGGCGCGATCTCAAACAGCTTGCGCGCGGACTGGTTGGCGCTGATCACCACCCCGGTCGCGTCCACTACGACCTGGGGGTACGGAGTGCCTTCGGTGGTCAGCTCACGGACCCGCAACTGGCGGGCGACATGATTCGTGGCCTCGGCGCTGCCGGACTGCGCCAGCAGGACGAGGCGCTCCTGAAGATGCAGCGTCGCCACCTTGCTGAAAATGCGTTCCTTCAGGTCGACCGGCGTGAAAAGCGCCGTATGTGTGAGCAGCATCTCGGCCCGGCCCAAAAACAGATAGCCGTCGTCGTTCAGCGCGTAGTGGAACCTGGCCAGGATCCGGCCCTGGGCCTCCGCCGTGAAGTAGATGAGCGTGTTGCGACAGATCAGCAAGTCGAGCCTGGAGATGGGCGCGTCTTGCGTCAGGTCGTGGCGGCCGAAGATGATCGCTCGGCGCAGCGCCGCCCGAAACATGAAACGGTCGCCCTGGCGCTCGAAGTAGCGCGACCTCAGGTTCTGGTCCAGCGACTCGAGCTCTCTGGAGGAGTAGCCGGCGCGAGCTTTGCTCAGCGCCTCCTCGTCGACATCTGTGGCGTAGATCTTGACCCTGTCGACGAAGCTCTCCTCGCCCAGCGCCTCGCACAGGAGGACGGCCGCCGAATACGCCTCTTCGCCCGATGAGGTCCCCGTGCTCCAGACGCGGATGTCTCCACTCTTGGCAGCGACGCGAGGAACGATGTTCTTGGCCAGATAGTCCCAGCTGTCCTTGTCGCGGAAGAATTCCGTGACGTTGATCAGGATCTTGTTGAAGAGCGTGGCGAACTCTTCGGTATGGACCTGGAGGTAGTCGAGATAGGCGCGGAAGCTGTCAATGCCGAGCTCCGAGCATCGCAGCGCCACCCGCCGAATCAGGCTCGCGCGCTTGTAGCCGGTGAAGTCAAACCCACGCGTGTCGCGAAGGTATTCGATCAAGGCCTCGAAATCGGCTCCGGCTTGCAGCGTCAATCGACCGCCGCACCAGCCAGCAGCGCCATGAGGCCGGGAGCAATCTCGTCGAGCGGCAAAACGAAGTCGACCGCGCCAGTCGCAATCGCCGCGGACGGCATGCCGAAGAATTCCGAAGAAGCCTCGTCCTGCGCGATGACGGTCCCGCCTCGCTGTTTGATCGCGGTCACGCCCATCGCGCCATCGTGGCCGGAGCCGGTCAGGACGACTGCGATCGCGCGATCGCCATAGGCGGCCGCCACCGATTCGAACATCAGGTCCGCCGAAGGTCTCACGAAGTTGACCAGCTCCGTATCGGTCAGGGTGAGGGTCCCCTTGCGGTTGATGAGCATGTGCTGATTCGGAGGCGCGAGGTAGATGTGGTCCGCCAGCAGCTTCAAGCCTTCTTCAGCGTGCATGACCGGAAGCCGGGACTGCCGCCCGATGACTTGCGGCATCAGGCTGCGGTGACGGGGGTCGAGGTGCTGCACGATGACGATGATCGCTCCAAGCTGAGCCGGCAGGCGGCCGAGGAGTTGGGTCAGGGCGGTGACGCCGCCGGCCGAGGCGGCAATCGCGACTATGTCAAACGAGGCTTCCGATCGAACCGGGAGGTTCAGTCCGGGGCGCGGCCTCGACCGCCTTGCATTTCCGCCGCCCGGATCTTCCAGTAGTCACGCTTAAGCTCGAACCGCGATGCCTGCAGTTCCAGGAGGATGACGTCGGTCTCGCGAATGGCCCTCGCCACCTCCGGTGCCGACTGGTCCGCGTACCGCCGGCATAGTTCGAGGAGCTCGTGCTTGAACTTGATCAGGTCGTCGTAGGTGGTCGCCCAGTGAAGTGCCTGCTCGCGGGTGGCTGTTGCCGGATTTTCACCCTGAAGCCGGTAGCCAGGGTCGCCGATCCGCTGGAGAAACGCCGTCGCCGCCTCACGCCGCTGCATCTGTGTCCACTCGTCCCATACCCCGTTAACCGGACCGTCCGAATTTGTACCTGCCATCATGCTCCCGATCCGTGCGGAAGGCGATAGGTCCTTTGCACCGCGCCCGCCTCCGTGCTTAAGATCGACTAGGTGCTGCGGAAGGCGAATACGCTCGAGCCGAAAGTCCTCGGCGATCAGTTCGCGCTGCTCGTGTCAAGCGTGGTCGATTACGCGATCCTGATGCTGGACGCGACGGGCAAGATCGTCACTTGGAACGAGGGCGCCGAGCGGATCAAGGGCTACACCGCCGACGAGATCATCGGCCGGCATTTCTCGATCTTCTACCCGCCCGAAGACGCCAGGAGCCGCAAACCTGACTGGGAGCTCGAGGTCGCCAAGCGCGAAGGCCGGTACGAGGAAGAAGGCTGGCGTCTGCGCAAGGACGGCACCCGTTTCTGGGCGAACGTTGTCATCACCGCGCTGAGAGACGAGTCCGGCAAGCTTCGCGGCTTCGGAAAGGTGACGCGCGATCTTACGGAGCGACGCCGGCAGGAGAACGCCCGCGATGCTGAACGCGAGCGAGAGGCCGCCCGTCTCCGCGCGCATGCCGATCGCATGGCCGAGCTCGAGCGCACGAAGGCACATTTCTTGAACCTCGCGTCGCATGAGCTGCGAGGACCGCTGACCGTGGTCCGCGGATACAACTCGATGATGCAGGACGGGTCGATACCGCCTGAGCAGATCCCAGCAGTGGCTCGGATCCTGGAGGGGAAGCTGGCCCAGATGGACCTGCTGGTGGAGCAGATGCTGGAGACCGCTCGCCTGGAGCACGACACGCTCGAGCTCGATAAGCGCACTTTTGACCTGCGGGCCGTGGCCCAGGACCAGCTCGACATCTTCCGGCCGTTGAGCCGCGGCCATCATTTCGTGATGCATGTGCACGAGGCTCCGCTTCTGGTCGAGGGTGACCGGTCGCGGATCGCGACGATCATCGCGAACTTCATGGACAACGCCCTCAAGTACTCACCTGATGGTGGCGAGATCCGCTGCACCACGGGCAGGCGCGGTTCGCAAGGCTTCATCAGCGTGCGTGACTCAGGGTTGGGGATCGCGGCCGAGCACATCCCGAAGCTCTTCTCCCGTTTCGGCCGGCTGCCGACCGAACAGAACGTGACGATTCCGGGCACCGGCCTCGGGCTGTTCCTGTGCCGTGAGATCGCGACTCGCCACGGCGGCGACATCAGCGTGATATCGGCTCCTGGAGACGGGTCCGAGTTCACGCTCACGCTTCCGACGGTTCCCGCCTAGGACGGCCGAAAAACCTTCCCGGAGTGCCGGGAAGCATGCGAACATTTGCTCGTTGTGAGTTCGCCGTCGCCGGAAGCCGTCGGGCTCGGCCTCAACACCGCCGATCCCGCCACCCTTGTCATCGACTTGAACTGCGCCTTCGCCTCGATCGAGCAGCAGCACGCCGCGGAGCTGCGCGGCCGCCCCCTGGCGATCGCCGCCTATGCCACCGACGCAGCGACCATCGTCTCCTCATCGCGCGAGGCACGCGACCTCGGCATCAAGACCGGGATGCGCGTCTTCGAGGCAAAAGCCATCTTTCCCGCGATCGTGATCCGCGAGCCAGACCCACCGCTCTACCGAACGGTGTCAGACAAGCTCATCGAGATCATGCTGCGCCACAGCCCCGAGGTGCTCCGCATGTCGATCGACGAGGCGTCGATGAACCTGGCCGGCACGCCTGGCTTGAAGAAGCTTGGACCGGAAGGGGTGGGACGCGCCGTCAAGCAGGCAATCCGCGAGGAGGTCGGCGAGTGCGTGACCGCGTCGGTCGGCGTGTCGACCTCGATCTGGATGGCCAAGCAAGCGTCGAACCTCGACAAACGCGATGGGCTGCGACGGATCGACCACTCCAACCTGTTGTCGGTCTTCGCGAGCCTTCAGCTCACCGACCTGTCGGGCATCGCGGAAGCCACAGCACGCCGGCTTGCGCGGGCGGGCATCGTGACGCCGCTGCAGTTCCTTCAGGCAACGCCTCCCCGGCTCGGGCTCGCTGGGATGCATGTCGAGCTGGCGCGTGGATGGAGCATGCGATTGCGCGGGTTCGAGGTCGGCGCGTTCGAGACCGCCCGCCGCAAGAGCTACAGCCACTCGCATGTGCTTGCCAGGGCGACCGCTTCCCAGGGCGAGCTGGAAGAGCTGCTGATGCGCCTGTCTGACATGGTCGGGAGGCGGCTCCGGTCGGCCAACCGCCTCGGCAGCGTTGTGTCCGTCGGGGTCGTCTACCGTCCGGACGCCGGCGGCTTCTCGAAGCAGTCGAAGCAGCCGAGCCCGATCTCGACCGGCGACGAGATCTACCAGGCGGCGCTCACGCTGCTCGCGGCGCGCGATCCGCGGCGGACGGTCGGCACGCTAGGTGTGGGCCTGTCCGGGCTTAGCGACGGCGATGCCGGTCAGCTCGACCTGTTTGCCCCCGCGGCCCGACCGCGCGGCGAGCGGCTCGAAGCTGCCATGGACGCGATCCGCGATCGGTTCGGTGAGGAGGCTCTCCAGCGCTCGCGCCTCCTCGGCAGGGCCCGGGTGGTGCGAGAGCGGATCGCCTTTGGTAATACAGGCCACCCCGATGAAGCCCGAAAGGATGACGCCTGAGGGAAGGAGTGACTTGTTGGGGGAGAAGGAACACAATAGGGATATGGCCTCCAATCAAGAGGAGGCTGCTGGGGCGGCATGGGAAGGCGCCGATCTCGAGCGACCGATAGTCGGAGAGGATCCGCAATCGCAGTCGCTCGATGACGCGCGGCACTGGGCTGGGGTCTACCGGCATCTGGTCAACCTCGAGCAGCAGCTCTTCGACGTGCTCGCACGAATGATCCCGACGATGCCGAACGAGGCGCAGAGAGAAGCCGAGCAGACCAATCTGCCGGTGCTGGCAACGCAAGTCGAACGGTTCAGGCACCGCCTGGACTACTGGGTGAAGCGCCAGCGCGACCTGGAGCGGCGTTAGCTGCTTCTACCGCACCGATTGCGGCCAGGTCGTCGATGGCGGCCATGAAAGGAATGCTGCCGTGATTGCCGCCCGAGCTCGCGTGAGCGATCTCGTGCAGGACGACACGCGCGAAGTGACGCGGTGAATCCAGCACCGACCGCTTGATCACTATGTTGGGCGAGTCCCAGACACCCTCCGTCTCGTAAGCGCCCTCATCGAGCCGCATCGTGTTCGAGATCCGGATCTCCCTCACGCGCTTCGCGTGGTCGCCGGCCAGGCGCAGCAGCTCGGGTAGGATCCGCCAGGTCTCCCGCTCCGCCTTCTTGAGCTTGGAGGCATCGATGAAGTCGTACGTGAAGGACGCGTTCCACACCTGGATGAAACCTCTGATGTCGAGGATGGGGTCGCCGTTGAGGTCGCGCAGGCTCCCGAGACGCGCCAGCAAGCGGTCGGGAATCATGATCACCTTGTAGCCGTCGGCCCTTGCTTCGATGATGGTCGCCCCCATGGTGAACATCTGCTGCGAAGTGACGAAGACAGTTTTGCCCCTGGTCGCCAGGATCCGGACGGCTTGCTCCTGCACATCGAGCCAGAGGATCTCGTCGTGGTTCGTGCCGGCGGGAATGCGGGTCAGGTCTTGCGCGAGCTGCTCCGCGATGACGTCCGACGTGGCCTTCAGCAGGATGGCTTTCACCCGGTCCTGATAGGCGCTGCGGCCGACGTTGGTGCGCTCCCGATTTAGCGCGCGCTGCAGCTGAGCAGTGGTCGAGGTGATGTTGTAAGAGAAGAGAAACTGCTCCTCAACCGCCACGCGCACGCCCTTGACGTAAATCCGCGCGGGTTCGTTAGGGCGCCGCTGCAGGATGGTGCCGAATTCGGTGCGCTCGAGCTCCTCATCGCCGGCGAAACGCAGGAAGTAATCCCGCGCCGCGGCCATGTCCTCGTCGGGTAGGCCGCTGAGGATGAAATCGGTCCCGCGCCGCTTTGGTTCGGACGGCGGTGAGATTGCCGCGTGCAACGTCTTCACATCGGCGAAGTTGCTCTTCGCCGCCCGCCGCAGCGTGATGTCTGCCTGGGGGGTACGAACCTTCACCTCGATGCCGCGACGATAGAAAGTGGCAAGCGCATCCTTCAATCCGACTCCGAATTTGCCAACCACAAGCGCGGACTTGCGCCGCTTCTCGGGATTCTCGTTCTGGGTCAGGTGCTGGTAGTGAAGCCCGCGGCCGAAGTCCGTGACGTGCCAGCCGTCGCGCCGCTTGACGATCTGTGGTTCGGCAGTGCCGCTGAGCGCCTGCTCGTCGAGCGCGTTCGCGATGACCTCGCGGATCGCCTCGGCCACGCCCCAGTGGTCGAGGATCTTCTCGACATTGAGGTCGAAAAGCGATGCCTGTTTCCTAGCCGAGCGCACCCACGGCCATTATTGGCGGCTGGGCGGGGTTGCAATCGTCCAGTGAAGGCCTCCGTCAGCCGTAAAAACCAGGCCACCGCTGGACGGGCCGCTGAATGTCTGGCCCCAGGCATGCCTCGAATCGAGTACCTGAATCACGTACAGGTTCTCGGGCAGGTGGGCGTCGATGTGGAACCAGGTGTCACCACGGTCGGCCGTCTTGTAGAGGTCGGGACCCTCCACCACCCACCAGTGGGTGGCATCCTGGAACACGCTGCCTAGAACGTCCTCCGTCCGTCCGTCCGAGCCGGTCGGCCCAACGAGCGGGGTCCAGGTCCTTTCGTCAAGGGACTTGTAGCCGTATTGGCGCCCTGAACCAGGAGCTTGTGGGAAAGCGCCCACGATCACGCCGACGTGAGGGATCAAGGTGACCCACGTCGACACCTGATCCGCCTGAGCCAGTTCGGGCGCGTCGGGCAAGTCGCGGCGCTCCCAGGTCGTGCCGCCATCGATGGTCTTGTAAACGTGCGGAAGGCCGCTGCCGGAGGAACCTGCCCAGCCCTCGAGCGAGCTGCGGAATTCCGGCCAGCCAATGTCCGCCGGGAGGCTGTTCAGCTCAGCCCAGGTCACACCCCCATCGTGGCTTGCAAAAAGGTGCGGGCCCTGGTTCCCGGGACCGGCGAACAGCCAGCCGTTCAACGGATCTACGAAACGGAAGCCAAAGCCACTGAGGGCCTGCTCGGGCACCGCCATTGCGGTCCAATGCTCACCACCGTCCCTTGTCCTGTGCAGCTCGAGTGGATCGCCCACCGCGACGAAACCGGTGCTTCGATCGACGAACTGCAGGTTCGCGCCCGAGAGGAGTGACTTCCGACCTTCGAATCGCTTTTCCCAATGTTTTGCGCCGTCAACCGTCTTCAGAACTGCGTACGCTCCGACGTCTCGGTCCGGCCCTGGCGAGACAACCATGGCCCAGCCGAGAGCCGCATTGAGGAACGTGTACTGGACCCAGCCTCCCTGCTCGCGCGCTGGTGGGCTTGGGATCGAGGCCGGGTTCGATGCCGCCCGCAGCACCACCCAGGGTCGCAAGTAATAGGTGGACGCTCCGGCAATCGCAACCGTGGCCAGCGCGATCAGGGCGACGGCTCGCCGAGCCCGGGGAGAGAGCGCCGCCAACACCGAGCTCGTCTTCTCCATATGCCAGACCCTGGCCCGGTCCAGTCTATGCGGGGTGGCACCGCATCGGTGCGGCTGCTCTTTGCCTATTGCGCGACCGGAACGTTCATCTGTTGCCAGTGAAACCCGCCATCCGACGTGAACAGGAGCTGCGCGCCATTGCCATCGTCCAGCTGCCCCCAAGCATGCATCGCGTCGAGCACCTGTACCTGGTTGGGGCCCGTGCTCGCGCCGCGAGAGGCGAGGGTCCAGGACAGACCGCTGTCTGCTGTCTTGAAGAAATCCAGGCCCTGGAACATCCACCAGTGCCTCGCGTCCTCGAAGACATACTCCCCGCTGGCTCCGCTTGCGCTGGGAGTGGTGACGAGCCTCCACGTCGCTCCCTCGTCAAACGAGGTGTAGGTGTGGAGAGGACCCTGCGCCTGCGCGAGGACATACGCCACCACGCCGGAGCCGGGCAGGAGCTGCACCGTCGTCACCACCCCCGCTTCTGGCAGGTCCGCCTCTAGAGGCAAGTCGCGCCGCGCCCACGTCCCACCACCATCGAGGCTCAGATACACATGCGGCCTATCGGTGCCCGAAGCCCCGCTCCACCCCTCGGACAGGCCACGAAATGTTGCTGTGGACACAGCGTCCGACGGTCCGTCTGGCAGGCGGTTCCAGGTCGAGCCTCCATCCGCGGTTGAATACGTCCTCATCCGAGGGTTGGGCTCGTTGGGTCCCGCCAGAAGCCAGCCGTGCGAAGAGTCGACGAAGTTGAGGATCAGCGCGTCTGGCATTGGTAGCTCCAGCTGCGCCCACCGCGCACCTCCGTCCGTAGACCGATGCAGGGTGAGCGGATCGCCGCCGGCGACGAATCCGTTCCTCGCGTCGACAAAGTGAAGGGACTGGACGGTCGTCCCTATCCAGGTGCTCTGGCCGGACAGGACCTTCTGCCAGTGCTTGGCACCGTCGACCGTCTTGAATATCCAGTACGGTCCCGCGTTCCTCGAATCGGGCGCTATTTCAACCGCCCATCCGACAGAGGCGTTCAGGAATTCGTAGCGCGCAAAGTTGCCCGCGGGGACCGCGGACGAGCGCTTGACCTGCGTGGTCGCAATCGCTCGTTGAGACGTCTGCCAGGGGTGGAGGAAATAGAGAGCCGTCGCGCCGACCACGATCACCGCCAGCAGCATCATTCCGATCGCGCGCCGCACACGCGGGGAAAGCGCTCCCAAGAAACACGCCGTCCTGTCCATCACGGCCCGCCGCGTTCAGTCTAGAACGCCGCCGTCCGATTCAATAGGGGCGGGGATTTCGCGGTGTGGTGGTCAATTTTTCGTGGGCGATTGCGGTTCGTACGTCAACAGGACGTTGCCCGACCGAAACTCGCGGGTGGAAAGCAGCCTCAACGGAATCCGGTGCCCCGCAGTCCCGGACAACGAGTTGCCCGCGCCGATGAGCACCGGGTTGATGATGATCCTCAGCTCGTCCAGAAGACCATGCTCCATGAGGCTGGTCGTCAGCACCGAGCTACCGAGAACGAGGAGCTCTTTGCCAGGCTGCCGCTTCAGCGCGGCCAGCTCGTCGACATCCGTCAGCAACCGGGTGTTCGACCACTCCGGCTCGGGCTCATCGAGCGTCCGCGAAA
This sequence comes from Chloroflexota bacterium, assembly GCA_005881275.1. Taxonomy (GTDB): domain Bacteria; phylum Chloroflexota; class Dormibacteria; order Dormibacterales; family Dormibacteraceae; genus 40CM-4-65-16. The sequence goes on along the minus strand of VBEF01000018.1, from coordinate 2,654 downwards.
CCACGTACTTGGGCGCGCTGTTCATCCTCCCCGCCACCATCGGGTCCGTCTTGATGGCCTCCTCGGATGGCCAGTACTGGGCCATGCCGGCATAGGTCGCGCGGCCGAAGATGAGGCCGTCGCTTGCGTCCAGCTGCTTGATCGCGAAGTCGTTGAACTCGTCGTCGACGTTGTGCCAGTCGATCTCCCACGGCTTCTCGCCCTCGAAGTAGCCGTCGAGGGTCACCATCAAGAAGGACGACAGCTTCCGCATCGTTACGCCGCCGCCTCGCACTCCGCACCGGCCACGTCGGCATGCTCGACGGGCTTCGCGCGCAGGAGCCAGGCGGCCACAGCGAGCGTGACCACGACCACGCCCGCGGCAACCAGCCACGCGAAGTGGTAGCCGCTCGCCAGCGCGGCAACCGTGTCGGCTCCGCCATGGACCATATCGACCGTGCGTGCGCCGGCCAGCGTGGCCAGCACCGCCAGGCCGAAGGCACCGCCCACCTGCCCGGTTGTGTTGAGCAAGCCTGACGCGAGGCCGGCATCGCTGGGCGCGACGTCCGCCATCGCGATCATCGTCAATGCCGGAAAGGTCAGCCCGCCACCCAGCCCCAGCAGCGCCATCGGGAGCAGGAGGTGGACGAGGTAGTTGGCGTGGGTCGGCGCGACCGCCATCAGCGCCAGCGCGAGCAGCGCCACGGTCTGGCCAGCCACGAGCATCGGGCCCGCGCCGAACCGGCCGATGAGCTGGGCCGAGAACCGGATCGAGAACAGCGCCATCACGACGGCCACCGGGAGGAAGGCGAGGCCGATCTCCATGGGGCCGTAGCCCTGCACGCGCTGGAAGTCGAGCGAGCAGACAAAGAAGAACCCGAGGAAGGACGTCGACATCAGCGCCTGCACCAGGTTCGAGCCGCTGACCTGGCGGGAGCGGAACAGGCGGAGCGGCAGGATCGGGTTGCTACTCCGCGCCTGGCGAACGACGAAGGCGGCGAGCAAAGCGATCGCAACGGTGCCGAGGATCGCCGTTCGGAGGGAGAAGAGCCCGTAGTCGGATGTCTGGACGATCGTGTATACACCCAGCATCAGGGCGGCCGTGACCATGAGCGCGCCGAGGATGTCGGCGCCCTGGCCGATGCCGATTCCTTTGTCGTTCTCGAGCAGCCGGATGGCCAGGAGGGCCGTCCCGATGCCGATCGGAAGGTTGACGAAGAAGATCCAGTGCCAGCTCACAGACTGGGTGATCAGCCCACCGGCGATCAGGCCGACCACCGCGCCGGACGAGGCCACAAAGCTGAAGATGCCAAAGGCCTTAGCGCGCTCGAGCGGCTCCGGAAACGACGTCACGATCATGGCAAGGATCACCGCGGAGCTGACCGCGCCGCCGATGCCCTGGATGAAGCGGGCGGCGATCAGCATGGGCTGGCTGAACGACAGGCCGCATAAAAGCGACGCGGCGGTGAACAGCGCGAGCCCCGCGAGGAACACGCGCTTGCGTCCCACCAGGTCGCCGAGGCGGCCCGCAAGCAGAAGCAGGCCGCCAAACGCGATCAGGTACGCATTGATGACCCACGCCAGGCCGGACTGCGAGAAGCCGAGATCTCGCTGGATGGACGGCAGCGCGACGTTGACGATCGTCATGTCGACGACGATCAGCAGGAAACCCGTGCAGAGGACAAGAAGCGAGATCCAGCGTGAATTCTTCATGCCTGTTGAGACACCAACCATCAGCAAAACTCATCGGTTGCAAACCGATGAGTTTGAGGCGGCTATTCCGTCTGCATTGCGATGGCGACCGGAACGGTCAACCTGAATTGCGCTCGGATCAAAAGACCGGATCTCGGTGCGATAGATGACATTGCGCGAATTCACCTCGGGGTGCGGCGCTCGGGGTGCGACCTCCAGCTGACGTCGGCCGGCGACGAGCTCACGGCCCTGATCGAGTTCGCCGGCCTTGGCGACGTCCTACGCGTCGAGGTGCAGCGGAAGCCCGAACAGTGGAAAGAGCCTGGCCGTGTCGAGGAAGAACGTGAACTCCCCGATACGCCCATCTGACAGCTCGAGCACCTGGATGGCCCACGCGTCGTAGCCCCCGTTCGGGCTGGGCTTCCACTGGGCAAAGGTCGGCATTCCGTTTGCGCTTTCGATCGCCCGAACGCGCGAACCCTGGCATCCGATGCCGGGCCCAAACCACCACTTGAAGATGTCCTCCCGGCCGCTCAGCCACATGTCGTACGGCGGCATGGACTGCGTGGCGTCTTCGCGGATCAGGGAAGTCAGCGCAGTGATGTCATAGCGCTCGAAAGCGGAGACATATCGCTCGAGGAGCGCGCGATCCTGCCGGCTGAGTGGCTTTGCGGTGCCGGTTCCGCCGGCGCTGTTGTTCGCCAGCGTTGCCCTCGCCCGCTGCAGCGCGCTGTTGACAGACGCGACCGAGCTTCCGAGCAGCTCGGCGACCTCGGACGCCTGCCAGTCCAGCACCTCGCGCAGGATGAGCACCGCGCGCTGCCGCGCCGGAAGGTGCTGCAACGCGGCGACGAAGGCGAGGCGGATGGATTCGTTTTGAACCGCGGCCTCCGCAGGGTCTGGCTCTGGCGCGATGAGATGAAGCGGGATCGGCTCGAGCCATGTCACCTCGGCCGGCACATTGAGGTTCGCCTCGACCGGCT
>VBEF01000063.1 GCA_005881275.1 Chloroflexota bacterium | reverse complement strand
CCCTGACGAAGAACTTGTCTTTCGGGGAGCGGCCGGTGTGCTTGCCGGTCTCCGCGGTCAGGGCGCCGGTGGAGACGATCGCCGCCTCATCGCGCCGGATCGCGTGCTCGTAGAGGGCCGCCGGGCTGAGGTTTCCGCGCTCGACGGCAATCTCACTCTTCGCAGCCACCGTTTCAGGATAAGGAACGGGCCGCGCTGCGGGCTACGCGATACGAGCCCGCCGGTTGCTCGCGCGCCGGCGCTGCTTCCCGCTGACGTAGTCGACCAGGATGTACTCCCCCAGCCGATCAGGCGACACGAAAAAGGCGCGGCCTTTGTTGATCCGCGTCATCTGGTTGATGAACTCGGTCAGGTAAGGCCCTCTCTCGAGCATGAACGTGTTGATGACGATGCGATCGCGCGTGCAGCGCTTGACCTCACTCAACGTCTGCTGGATCGTCTTGTACGTCGGCGGATACGCAAACGAAGCACGCCCGTTTTCCTCCAGGTGGGCGGTCGGTTCGCCGTCGGTGATCATGATCACCTGGCGGTTGCCGCGGTGCTTCGCGAGCAGAGAACGCGCCAGCTGGAACCCATGCTGCATGTTGGTGCCATAGACGTAGTCGTTGAGCGCCAGCTGCGGGAGCGTCTGCGGCTTCAGCTCCACGGCGTAGTTCGAAAAGCCGACCACGTAGAGCGAGTCGCGCGGATACTGGCTGCGGATCAACGAGTCGAGCGCGATCGCGACCTTCTTGGCAGCGAGGAAGCATCCGCGAAGGAACATCGAACGGCTCATGTCGATCATCAGGACCGTCGAGGCCTGCGTCATGTGTTCGGTGCGATGCACGACGAAGTCTCGCGCCGCCATCTTCACCGGGACCTTCGGACCCTCGCGCACGATCGAGTTGAAGAGCGTCTCCTTCATCTCGAGGAGGAATGGATCGCCGTACTCGTACTCCTTCAGGTCGTCGGAGGCATCGGTGCCGACGCCGCCGCGCCACAGCTGGTGCTGGCCCATGCGGGTCTTCTTGAGCTGGTCGAAGATGTCGCGCAACGCGGACTGGCCGATGCGTCGCATCCCACGCGGCGTCAGCTCCAGCCGGCGGCCCTTGCGTTCGACGTAGCCCGCCTTCTCCAGAAGGTCCGTGACCTGGCGAAGCTGGTCCAGAGCCTGGCGAGCCTCAGGGCCGAGGAGCTCCTGCGCGAGGGATCGATCGACGTCGTCGGGCCGGAAGCTGCCGCGCTCGAGCTGCGACTCGAGGCGGTCCATCTGCTGCAGCCTTTCCATCAAGCCCATCGCCTCGCCCATGCTCAGAGGGTCCTCGCCGAAGAACGGGTATCTCTCGCTCAGCTCGGACGGCGGCATCATCGCCTGCATGAATCCGGACAGACGCGCCAGCTCGAGACGCAACGAGTCGTCCTGCAGCAGCGCGTCCATCATCTGACGAAGCTCTTCGCGCGCTTCCGGGCTCATGCTCTGGAGCAGCGATTGCATCTGCGCCATCTGCCGTTGCAGGTGCTCCATCAGCTCGTCCAGGCTGTTGATGCCAGGCGGAAACATGTCGCCGAATCGCTGCATGAAACCGTTGAAGTCAGGCGTCCGGCCCTCCATGCGCTGCTCGAGCATCTTGTTCAGCTCGCGCACCATGTCTCGAACCCGCGACAGGTCCTGGCCCTGCATCTGCTGCAGCGACCCTTTGATGCCCTGGAACATCTGATCGAGGATTTGCTTCTGCAGCTTTTGCATAAGCTCCTCGAACTTCTGGCGCGCCTCGTCGTCGACGAACTCGTAATCGCGCAGCGCCTTGACTCGCCCGCCCGTGTCGTCGGGCAGCCGGTCGAGCTGGTCGTTGCGCTGCCGCGCGATGCGGTCGAGCAGCTTGCGCGCCTCCGGCGTCGATTCCTTGAGTCGGCGCTCGATCCCGCTCCGCTCGGTGTCGATCACGTCCTGGACCTTCTGGCGCAGCTCCTCGACCGTCGAGTCGAGGTTGTAGCGACCTAGCTCGCGCTCACGCGCCTCGCGTAGCTGCTTGAGCAGCTGCTCGAGGCCGGGCATGTTGGGCGAGCCCCACCGCAGAAAGCGCTGCAGGGCGGCGTTCAGATCGCCGTAGTTCATCAGGTCGTCGGAGAGCGCGTCGAGGACGTCGCCCGCGTCCAGGTCGTCGAGCTTCTGCGTTCCGTCCCAGCGTGAGTAGCGAAACCTCACCCGACCACGCTAGCAGGCCGCCAGCCGCCCAGCGCCTTTTCGATCGCGCCCGCCGCGCGCAGCGCAAGGTCGTCGTGCCAGAGGCGCGCGACAACCTGGACGCCGATTGGCAGGTTCTCGGGCGACGTCCCGGCTCTCACCACCACGCATGGGTTTCCGGTGAGGCTGTACGGGATGGTGTAGGTGGCCTGGTGGTCTTGCGCCCCCCTCGGCCGGTACAGCGGCGCCACCGTTGGCGCGACAGGGCTGAGCACGATGTCGAAGCGGGTCATGAACTCGAGGATGGTCGAGCGAAATCCGTCCCAACGCCGGTAGAGGCGCTCGTGGCTCATGTGTTTGACGCCCCAGTAGGCGAGCGTCACGACATGCGCCTCGGGGAGACCGGGTGGACGCTCTTCGACGATCACGCACCCAGCATCCGCAAGGGCGCGGGCAGCTGCGCGCACCGTCGCGGCGATCGCCGGCGCCGGCTTGCTGATGCCGTCGTCGGCGTACCAGGCCACCTTGAGGCCGCGCAGCTTCGGAGTCCGTTTCGGCAGCGGAACCGGCACCACGCCCGAGTCGATTCCGTCGGGTCCCACCAGCACCGGCAGTGTCAGGCCGAGATCGGAAACAAATCGCGCCATCGGCCCGACCTGACTCCGTGGATCGCTGAGACCGCCGGGGAGGGCGTACGCGCCGGTCACCGGCACCAGGCCGGCGGTCGGCTTTAGCGCGGCGATGCCGCAGTAATGCGCGGGCATCCGGATGCTGCCACCGGAGTCGCTGCCGATGCCAAGCGGCGAGCCACCCGCAGCGATGATCGATGCCTCGCCGCTGCTGCTCCCGCCGGGTGAGCGGTTGATGTCATACGGGTTGCGCGTGCCGCCGTGAAGCGGGTTCCAGCTGTCGCTTCCAGCCCCGCCCGGAGGGCAGTTGGTCTTGCCGATCAGGATCGCGCCCGCCCCGCGCATGCGCGCAATCACGGTGGCGTCGTGGTCGGGGACGTGGCTCCGCATCATGCGCAGGCCGGCCGTCGTTGGCAGGCCCGCCGTGTTGAAGATGTCCTTGGCCGTGAACGGAACGCCGTGCAGCGGCCCGAGCGCGCTCGTCCGCTTGTTGTGTCGGTCGGCGGCACGCGCCTCCTTGATCGCGCTCTCCGCGGTGGCGAAGACGACCGCATTCAAGCGCGGGTTCACGGTGTGGATGTGCTCCAGATGCGCCCGGACCACCTCGAGCGATGACACTTTCCTGTCGCGAATGGCCCTCGCCAGCCAGCCGGCTGACGCACCGATGACGTCTCTCACGCGGCGGAACGATAGCCGCTCCGAGCCCGAATTGAACTGGCTAGAGGACTAGACGGTGTCCCCTGGCTTGATGTCGAGGACTTTGACTCCCGGCCCCACAAGCTCCTGGAGCTGGTTGGGACGGCCGGTGAGGACCGGGAACGTCGCGAAGTGCATCGCTACGACCGTCTTCACGCCCAACAGCTCCACCGCCTTGGCAGCGCGTTCCGGGCCCATCGTGTAAAAGTCTCCGATCGGCAAAAAGGCGACATCGAATTTGCTCAGCTGGGCGATCAGGGCCATGTCGCCGAAGACGTCAGTGTCACCGGCAAAATAGATCGTGAACCCGTTCTCGAACTCGATCACGAGGCCGCACGCTTCGCCACCGTAGATGAGGTGGCCGTCCTCGGTGATGCCGCATGAGTGCTCGGCGTGAACCAATGTGACCTTGATGCCCTCGGCCTCGATGGTGCCGCCCTGGTTGCCGCCGACGATCTTCTCGCCGTCCAGTCCTTTGGATCCCAGCCAGACACTTATCTCGTGATTGCAAACGATCGTGGACTTGGTCTTGCGCGCGATCTCCAATGCGTCGTGAATGTGATCGAAGTGACCGTGCGTGATCAGCATGAGGTCGCACTTGTCGACCGTCTTCAACATCTCAGGAGCGGCGGGATTGTTCATGACCCACGGGTCGATGAGGATCTCTTTGCCCTTGGCGCTGCGGACCTTCCAGGTCCCGTGACCGACCCAGGTAAAGCTGACGTCAGGATTGAGCGCCATGCCTACTCCCCCATTGATGCTCTCGGCTCAGGGCGGAAAAGTTGATTCTCCCACAGGGCCAAAACGAAGATCCCGATCCCCGCGATGGTCCAGAGGTTCGGGAAGAACAATTCGCACGGCTGGCGCAGGAACCCGAGCATGAAGACACAAAGGAGCGCCAGCGTGACCTTTCGCCGCCGTTCGACTGCGCGCACCAGGAGGATCAGCGCGATTGGCAGGAGCGGAAGCCATTGGTACGGCCAGACCTCGTTCGGTATCAGGGCGCCTAGCGCGAAACCGAGCGACATGCCGTACGCCGCGTTCCAGCCGCTGCGCCAGGCCGCCCAGGCCGCGCCGCCTCCGAAGGCCAGGGCGCTCGCATAAGAAAGGAAAAGCGCCAGCCCGGCTAAGTGAAATGGCGAGCTGACGATCTCGTATCCGGTTGCCGATGGGACGGCGAAAGGTTCTCCGCCGATGGTGCGCATGAAGAGGGTGCGCACCGAGTCGTAGGCGCAGTCCGGGTTGTGCGAGCCGAGCGACGGCACCAGGACGTGCTGGTAGTAGAACAGCGTTCCACCGACACCGAGCGGGACAAATGTGGCCGCCGTCACGAGAACGAGCACGGCGAAGAGAACCAGTGCGTAGCGGATCCGATGCGAAGGACGCGGACCGATGATCATCGCCGCCGGGAAGTATTTGATCGCCGCCGCGACTCCACCGAGGGCGCCGGCCAGGGCCGGGCGGCCGCGCTCGAACCAGACCGAGACCATCGCCAGCGCCAGCAGGACACCACCGCGCTGCCCGGCGCTGACGTCGGCGAAAAGCGGTGGGAAGTACGCCGCCGCCAGCCAGAAGGCGGGTCGAGCCACGCGGTCCCTGGTCGCAAGCACGCGGTACAGGAGCCCGAGCGCCAGAACCAGTGCCGCAGCGTCGATCAAGGTCCACGCCTGGGCGCCTGCGCTCCTCGGCAGCCACGCGATGGTGACCGCGAGGAGCGCGACCGGCGGCGGGCTGACGAAGGCGTCGATCCCGCCAGGAGGCGCGATGATGTGCACCCGCGCGAGGTAATCCGCGGCCGCGTCATACATGTGCGACGGATTCGTAAGGTAGGCGTGAGCGCCTTCCCACATCCCTTCCGCGTCGTAGCGGCGCGGCGCGACGACCGTCCAGAACAATCGCTGCAGACCGAACAGGACAGCGATCGACCAGTAAAGCGCCGGCCGCGAGAGCACGTCGGCCGCGGCGCGCCGCAGGCGCTCGATCACCTAATCGGTGGGAGGGCGGACGCGACCGCGCGAACCGTTGCTCGAAAGCCAGCTCCTGTCCTGGAGGAAATCGATGAAGGCGCCCACCGACGCGGGCAGCTTCCGGCGCCGGAGATGAACGATGTGCCAGTCGCGGCGGATGGGAAAACCGCGAACGTCGAGCTCCACCAGGCGCCCGCTCGAAAACTCGAGCGCGCACGCGTACCGCGAGATGACGGCCAGGCCCAGGCCGGATTCGACAGCGTGCTTGATCGCGCCGTTCGAACCGAGCTCCATCGCGACCATCAGCCTGGCTCCTGCTTTGCGGGCGGCCTTCTCCAGCGACCACCTGCTGCCGGACGCCGCCTCGCGCATCACGAACGGCTGCGTCTCGAGATCCTTCAGGCTCAGGCCGCGCTTGCCCGTTAGCGGATGCCCGGCCGGCGCGATCACGACCAGCTCGTCGCTGAGAAACGGCATGATCGCGAGCTCAGGGTCTTGGAGCGCGGGACCAACCACCGCCAGGTCGAGCTCGTTGCGCAAGACCTGTTCCTGGACGCGGGCGCGCGTGCCGATCTCGAGCGAGATGACCAGCCCTGGATGCAGCTTCTTGAAAGCGCCCAGCGCCGCCGGCAAGAGGTAGATGCCGACGGTCGTGCTTGCCCCAACCCGCAGCGTGCCGCGCTTGATGCCACGCATCTCTTCGATTGCCACGGTGGCCTCGTCCAGCACGCCGAGCATCCGCCGCGCGTAGCCGTAAAGAAGAGTGCCCGCCTCGGTGAGCTGGACGCGCTTTCCAAGCCGGTCAAGCAGAGGCAAGCCAAGGGTTTCCTCGAGCTCCTTGACCTGGTAGGAGACTGACGGCTGGCTGAGCTTGAGCCGCCGCGCGGCGAGGCTGAAGCTGTTCAGGTCTGCGACCGTGGCGAACGTCCGGAGCTGCCGCAACGTGACCGCTCGGTCGAGATCGAGCTGAGCTTGGGCCCGCGGCACGGCGCCTACGATATGCGCTATGGCTGCCCGGAAACCTCGCTCTCTGTCGCCTATTCGGCGAACCACCCCGAGCCTTGAAGGAGTCGAAGCGCCGCAGCGCGAGGAGACGACGGTATCGGAGCAGAAGATCAACCAGTACCGCAAGCGTCGCTACCAGGCGCTGCACGCCGAGACAGAGGCCGCCAACAAACGCCGAGCGGCGGGCAAAGCGACGGCGCGCGATCGGATCGAGATGCTGCTCGACGAAGGCTCGTTCGTGGAGCTGGACGTTTTCGCCACGCACCGAGCGCACGGGTTCGGCATGGAGGACCGGAAGATCGCGGGCGACGGCGTGGTCGCCGGCTTCGGCGAGATCGACCGCCGGCCCGTTGCCGTGTACGCGTACGACGCCACCGTATTCGGGGGCTCGCTCGGGGAGGTGACGGCCGAGAAGATCGTCAAGGTGCAGGAGCTGGCGCTGCGCAACCGCGTGCCGATCATCGGCATCAATGATTCCGGCGGAGCACGCATCCAGGAGGGCGTCGTCGCGCTCGCCGGTTACGCCGATATCTTCTTCCGCAACGTCCGCTCGTCCGGCGTCATCCCGCAGCTGAGCGTCATCGCGGGACCATGCACCGGCGGAGCCGTGTACTCGCCGGCGATCACAGATTTCATCTTCATCGTCGCCGGCCAGGGCTACATGTTCATCACCGGTCCGGAGGTGATCAAGGTGGTCACCGGAGAGGCGGTGTCGTTCGACGAGCTGGGCGGCGGGCACGTGCACAACGCAACCTCTGGCGTGGCGCATTTCCTGCCGCGAAGCGAGCAGGAATGCGCGGCGGGCGTGCGCAAGCTGCTGTCGTATTTGCCCTCGTCGAACGCCGAGCGACCGCCCTTCGTGCCGACGACCGATGACCTCGAGCGTGCCGACGCCGAGCTGCAGACGATCGTGCCGGAATCGCCGAACAAGCCGTATGACATGCGCCAGGTCGTTTCACGCGTGCTCGACGGCCGCGAGTTCTTCGAGGTGCAGCCGTTCTTCGCCCCCAACATCATCGTCGGGCTCGGCCGGCTAGGCGGCCACGTGGTGGGCATCGTGGGGAACCAGCCAAAAGTGCTCGCGGGCGCGATCGACATCAACGCTTCGGTGAAGGCGGCGCGATTCATCCGGTTTTGCGACGCGTTCGGCATCCCGATCATCTCTTTCGTGGACGTGCCCGGATATCTACCCGGACGCGACCAGGAGCACGGTGGAATCATTCGCCACGGCGCCAAGCTGCTCTACGCGTACGCGGAGGCGACCGTGCCCAAGCTCGCAGTGATCACGCGCAAGAACTACGGCGGCGCGTACACGGTGATGTCGCCCAAGCAGATGGGCGCCGATCTAAATCTGGCGTGGCCGACCGCGGAGATCGCCGTGATGGGGCCGGAGGCAGCGGTCAACATCATCTACAAGCGAGACCTCGCCGCCGCGCGCGATCCCGCCGCGCGGCGCAAAGAGCTGGTCGCTGAGTACACGGCGCGATTCGCGAATCCCTACGTGGCCGCCGAGCGCGGCTACATC
>VBEF01000041.1 GCA_005881275.1 Chloroflexota bacterium | reverse complement strand
AACGGCGTCACCCGCTGCCATTGGACACCAACAAACGGCTGGGTCACAAGTGCTCCGGTCGCGTCGATGTAGCTCAGCGGTTGCCACTTGTTAGGGTCATGAACGGTCGCCGGATCCAAGGGGACGCGCATGTCCATCGGCGCATTCAGGGACATGTAGCCTGTGTAGTCCGAGTAGGAAACTCCCGGTCGTCCCCCTGGCTCGTCGCCGAGCTGGTTCGCGCCGTCTCGGTGCCGAAACTCCAGGACTGCCCGCGCCGCGATGTTCCCAACCCCGATCGGCGTCGTGGCGTCGGTTGTCATGTTGTCGGGATCATGGCCGAGGCTGCGCATCAGCGGATCGAAGACGCTCTGCCTGTCGCCTGGGAAGAGGTCGACCGCCGCCCGGTAGGCGGCGAAGCTGATCGCGGTTTCCCTGTTCGCCTGCGTGCGTTCCCTATGCGGGCGGCGGAGCGCGGCCCCGAACCGCGTTCCGATAGCGCGCCCGTCGTAGGCTGCCCACGCGTCGTAAACGCACGTGTGGACGACGGCAAGTGCCCGCGCGACGATTGGCGGGCCGAGCCTCGAATCTCTGACGCCTTGCAGCGCGGCTTCGTTCCAGAGCAGGACCACGCTGTCGCCGGCTTCCGCGCGCGACGCTTGTCTTGCGACCAGCGGATAGCCATGAGACCACGCCAGTTGTGGAACCAGCAAGAGCGCGGAGCCGGCGCCAACCTTTGTCAAGAATTGTCGTCTTGTAATTGGGCTCGCGGAGCGTCTCGCGAAATTGCTTTCCGCAGCAGCTTGGCCCGGATTGTCAGGACTGCTTGATATTGATCTGGCCCTCCAAGAGGATCTCGTGGAAGGTCAATCCAGAGATTTCCAGAGTAACTGTGCTGCCCGGCCCCCCTGACTGCACGGTAGCCGTGAACGGCAGGTTGTGACCCGCGCCTAGCCCGGTGACATTTGCGGTTCCATGCAAAACCGCCGTGTGGCCGTTGAGTGCTACCGAGCTTATCGTTCCAGTCACATACATCGCGTTGACTTCGAAGCGGCCGCTCCCGTCGCCAGTCGCCGCTGCCGGAGCGAGGGCAAGACACTCAAAGGCGCCATCCTGCGAACTCGCGTGAAAAGCCAGCACGGTCATCACCGGGACAGCTGACGCGCCACCCGTACCCCCTTCGATGATTGTGCGCCCGGCGCCCGAGACTTGAAGACGGTTATCGCTCCCGGCGCTGGCGTTTGCTGGACCGGACGACAAAGCAATCATGACCAAGGCCAGTAACGTGACGCCGAGTCTCACCCTCGGCCCCAAGCGGCCGAGGAGCGTACGCCCATTCCTTCCAGAAATCAAAGTGCCCAGCAACATGGCTGTCCTCCTACGCTCTTTGAGCCACAGAGGCCGGACCAGCGGCGGAGCTGGTCCAGCCTTCGATTCACCGTGTCGTTGCCTGGGGCTGCTGGCGGTTAATCCTCCTCGGACGACGTGACATGGAAATTCGTGCGGTTGGCATTTCCAGGTGGCGCGGGCGGTGCTTCCCGGTTCCAGTAATCGATGTAGGACTTCGAGGCGGTGATTCCCTCGAATACCGCGTCGGAGGTTCCAACCAGGTGACAGCTGATCGTCAGCGAGCCTTTGCTTCCGTCCGAGTACCGAATCCCGAGGATGGCCAGGCCTGCGCTTTGGTTTGCGCGGATCCCGATGTTGTCGTTCGGGAGGGGCGGTGTGCCCGGCGCTGGGATCCAGCTGAAGAGTCGTCTCACCGTGTAATTGCCGCTCGCCGTTTGGGTGCCACTGGGGTTGAAGGTCTTCCAGGTCCCGCCTCCAGTAACCCCGCGATCTTCACCCGAGTCAAATGTGCCGGAGCCAGTCAAAGTGATCTTTGAATCGTCGTTTGCGCGAGCAGACGCGACCCCGCCCGCCGAGAGCGTGCCAGTCGCGAAGTCGACGTTGATGATGTCCCATCGGACCCGCTTGCCATCTGCGAAAACCGTTGTAGGAATCCCGAGCGCTCCCAGCACCCCGATGGCGCCCGCTCCTTTCAGAACCTGCCGGCGGCTGAGTCGCAGATCTTTCATGGAGTTCTTCCTCCTGCTTCCCTTACGCACGGGTCGATCCAGGGTGAGCTCTCACATGCCCCTCAAAGGGAGTGCTGCCTTTCAGAAGAGAAGCGAGAAGGCAGACGTCGGAGCGAGAACGCGTAGTGCGTGACGAAGACTCTCTGGTCGCTCTGGCACACTGCGCCGCAGCTCCACCCCTACGACCGACAGATCAACGCATTCATACGCCCGCTTGGCCATCTCGTCAAGGGACATCTCGGTAGTGGCAACGCGTCCTAACAAAGCTGCCAGGACGACCTGCGATCGGCGTCAGTCGTAGAGCAACGCTCCCCATTGCTGGCAGTCAAGGTCAAGATCGAGGTGCTTCATAGGGCCTAGCCCCCGCACTGTGATCCGGAATCGCGACGGCAGTCGTGCGGCCGCCTTGCGATCGATCAGGACTGTCGTACCGTCATCCAGCGTACCGATCACATAGCCGTCTCTGCGGTCTTTTTTCGCAAGGTTCCGCACACTCACGTGGCAGATCTTGCCGCACGATTCACGGTCACGTCGGCGCCTCATAACACAGCAGCCGCCAACCGAAACTCCGTCCACGGGGGCATAGGCTGATTATCCGCGGCGAATTCGACTTTTGAGGGCGCGCAATTCACGGTCACGTCGGCGCCTCATAACACGTTCCCGGAACTAGGTCAGCGAGACGTCGTCCACCAGAGTGAAGGTCGGGGTTGAAGGGACGCCGTCGTCGTGATTCAGGAAGGTCAGAGTCACGAAGTGGCCGGCGTGCGCGGAGAGATTGACAGTCACCTTCGTCCAGTCCTGCCCGTTGGAACACACTGGCGCCACCAGTGTTGAGCTGGCACCGGTCACGCCGTCCAGAAGGCTGACCGTGAACCAGTCGTTCTTGGCTTTGTCAGAGCAGATCGTCCTGTACCAGAACGTGAGCTTGCCACCCGTGGCCGGGACCGTGAATGTCTGCGCAAGCGTGCTTGTCGACGAAGCGGACGAGGAGCCTATCTGGCCGGCAAAGAGCCCGCTGTGCGGGTACCGAACGGTCGCGGCAACGCCGGTCTGATTCCAACCCGTCAGGTCGCCGGTTTCGAACCCGGCGTTGACGATTCCCTTCAGGGTCACGGTCACAATCACGGTTGTCGAATGGCTGATTGACCCTTCGACGCCTGCAACGGTGACGGTGTACCTCCCAGGCGCGACCCCATAGCCCACGCTGACAGTCAGAGTCGAGACCCCGCCGGCAACGACCGTCGATGGGCTGAGCACGGCGGTTGGCCCAGCAGGAGTTACCGAAGCCGACAGGTCGACGTTCCCCACAGGGCCAGTCGCAGTTGTGGTTACTGTGGCCGCGGCCCTGGAGCCCTGGGCAATGGTCGAGCTGTTCGGGTTTGCAGTCATCGAGAAGTCCGGAACCGGAGTTATCTGTAACGACACATCGACGTAATGAGTCACCGCACCTTCATCGCCCACCACCCTGACGCCGTAATAGCCAGGAGCAAGTGAGGAAGCAACCGCGATTGTCATCGTTGAGCCGGTGCCGGCGGCGATCGAGGGCGGGCTGAATGTAGCGGTCACACCAGGGTCCGTTGTCAGCGCCGACAGGGCGACGGTGCCCGCGGCGCCGATGACCGTCGTGCTCACCGCACTGGTCGGGTTCGGGCCGCCGACCACCATCCTGATCGAGGTCGGGTTCGCGGAGATCGAGAAGTCACGTGCGATGCCAACGCCGTGAAGCGGAACCGATTGCGCTCCGCCGGGAACATTACCCGTGAGGATGAGATTGCCAAAACGGTCGCCGGCGGCGGTCGGCGAGAACGTGACGAAAGTGAGACATGTGGTCCCCGCCGCCAGAGGATTCGGTGCATTGGGGCAGTCGGTGCTCGAGATCGCAAAATCACCGGAAGTCGACGTGGTCGTCACCAACGGCCCCGTTCCCGAGCTGAGGATGAACGCGGCAGCCGCCGAGCTCGTCGTCCCGAGGTCGACCGAGCCGAAATCCATCGTTGAAGGGGTGATGGTCGCTGCCGGAGACCCGGCAGGGGTCATGATTCCGCCGCCGAACTCCCACGTGTCGTTGAAGAAAGTCGCCGGTGACGTCGCCGCGTTGTCTCCGCCGAAGACCACCGCGCGGCCACGGCCGGCGTCATAAGCCATCGTCTGGCCGGCTCGGGGCGCGGGCGCGGCGTCCGTCCAAACGCGGCTCCACTGGCTGCCGTCCCATTCCCACGTGTCGTTGGTCGATCCCAGGGCATAGGGCTGGATGTGATCGCCCCCGAACAGCACCAGCTTGCTCCGCTGGGAATCGAAGGCCATCGCCGACCACAGTCGAGCGTATGGAGCCGTCGGCGTCGCGACCTGGGTCCAGCTGGTTCCATCCCACTCCCACGTGTCCGCCATGCGGCCGCCAGATCCCTGGCCACCGAAGAGCACCGTTCGGTTGCGGGTGGGGTCGAAGGCCGCTGCTGCGCCGTACCTCGGTGAGGGCGAGCCGGCGGGATTGAGCTGTGTCCATGTGTTGCCATCGAATTCCCACGTGTCACTCAACTGACCGGTTGCGCCACTCCCGCCGAACATCACGATGCGTCCCCTCGCGGAGTCGTAGGCCATGGCCGGCCAGACGCGGGCTGGAGGGCTGCTCGAAAGGGCTCTCTGCCTCCAGTTGGCGCCATCCCACTCCCATGTGGCTGATGAGTTGGAGCTGCCCGAGCTGGGGGATCCTCCGAAAAGAACCGAAACTCGTCGCGCGGTGTCGTATGCCATCGCAGCCGCAGACAAAGCGGGCGGCGAAGTTTGCGGCGACCTCGGCAACCAGTTGAAGCCGTCCCATTCCCAGGTGTCCTGGAAGCCGCCCGATCCGCCGGTACCACCCCCGAACAGGACGGTCACGCCGCGCGACGAGTCGTAATCCATCGCGGCAAAAACGCGGGCGGCGGGGGTCGCGCTCGGGGTCGCCTGCGCCCAGCTGCCAGGTGATGCCTGGATCCCGCGCAACGACCATGTATCGGCGTAGACCGGGCTCAGCGTTGTGTCCGGCGTCCCGCCAAAGAGAACCAGCTCAGCGTGGACAGAGTCGTAGACGACGGGAGCCCAGAACCTGGCGCTGGGCTGGTTTGTCGGCGTGAACTGCTGCCACGAAGCGCCGTCGTAGAGCCAGCTGTCGTTCAGCAACCCGGCTGAGCCGGTGCCTCCGAAGAGGACGGTCCTCCCGAGTGCGGCGTCATACGCCATCGAGTACCAGAGGCGGGGCGAGGGCGAAGCCGTGACCGCTGTTTGCATCCAATCGGTGCCGTCGTATTCCCAGGTGTCGTTGAGGTTGACGTCTGCCTGGCCGCCGAACATGACTGTTTTCCCGCGCACCGAGTCGAAGGCGAGCTCGTGGCCGCGCCTCACCGGCGGCGCGTGCACGGTCGCGACCTGTGTCCAGTCGCTGCCGTTGTACTCCCAGGTGTCGTTCAGCAAACCGGCGGAGCCGGTGCCGCCGAAGAGGACGACCAGGTGGCGCCTGGAGTCGTACGTCATCGCGGACCAATCCCGGGATGGCGGACGGTGCGCCGTGAAGCGCGGTGCCCAGGCCGAGCCGTCCCACTCCCATGTGTCCTGCAGCCAACCCGGGTAACCGTAGCCGCCGAACAGCACGCTCACTCCGCGGAGCGAGTCGAACACCATTGGAGCGAGATAACGCTCCGATGGCCCAGGCGCTTGAACCTGCGTCCAGGCCGTGCCGCTGTACAGCCAGGTGTCTGAGATGTAGGTCGAGCCGGCCGCACCGCCGAAGAGAACTGTCTGTCGTCGGGATGAGTCGTAAGACAACGAGACACCCGCTCGTGCTGATGGTCCCTGTGCGGCGCTCTGAACCCAGTTTGCAGCGACCTCCGATTGGGCGCGACCAACCGTGGGCAGGAGCGACGCGACTACTGCCGCGATCAGCGCCGGCGCCATGGCGACCCTGCTGTTAAGCCAACCTTTCATTGAGAAGTCGGGAGAGGTTAACAGGTGAGTGGCTGAATTCCTGCGAATGGCGCCCTGGCGGTGGTCGTTCTTACTTACCGGGATTCGTTGACGCCATCCACCCGGCGATCTGAGCTCGGGAGCTGAAACCCAGCTTGTTCAGGATGCTGCGGACGTGGCTGTCGACGGTGCGCTCGGAGATGAAAAGGCGCGCTCCGATCTGCTTGTTGCTCAGGCCGTCGGCGATGAGGCGCGCGACGTCGAACTCTCGCTTCGCGAGCACTCCCGGTCTTGCATCCTCTCGAGGCGCGGCTGTCGCCTGGGCTGGTTCGCCGAGGGCCGCGGCGACGGCGGTTTCGCGGGTCAGGTGCTTGCCTGCGGCGAACTCCACCTCAAACTTCGCTTTGCCGAGCGCCGCGATCGCCGATTCCTCCGCCTGGGTGATCACCGGACTCATCGCCGGCATGATGACGGCGCCGGCGCCGATTCGGATTGTCTCCGAGGCGCCGAGAAGCTGGGCCGCTGTCTTCGCCCTGCCCTCCACCGTGGCGTGAAAAGCCAGCGCCGCGAGCAGGTAGAACTGTCCGATCCGGTCGTCGATCTGGTACGCGATGCGCAGGGCTTCGGAGTACCGCGCCTTTGACTCCTCGGCATCGCCTGCGAGCAACGCGGCGCCGCCGAGGTTGAGATTCATCATGTGCAGCGCGTAGAGGTCGCCCACCTGCCGGCTCAGGCGTGCGCCTTCGGTGGCGACCAGCGTGAGCGTCTCAAAATCACCTTCGAACACGGCGTTGAGCGACCGCGCCTGCAGCACGGCGACCCTGGTCGGTATGTCGTCGAGCTCTGCCGCCAGTTCGTCCGCCTCGGCGAGCAGGCGAAGCGCGGAGCCGCGATCCCCCGCCATGTTGGCGGCGATCGACGCCATCGAAAGCGAGTTCGCCAGCTGAACTGGCTGCCCGGCATCGCGCGACGCGCGCATCGCAAGCTCAAGCGCCGGCCGGGCCGCGGTCCAATCACCCTGCAACACGGCCAGGAAGCCGCGGATGAAGTAGGACCACCCAAGCGTTTCGGGGTTTCCGGGACCTGAGGCGAGCAGCTCGTCCAGCCAGCGCACACCTTCAGTGGTCGCGCGTGTGATCCAGAACCAGCTCAGCGAGGTGGCCAGCTGAATTCCTCGCATCGAGTCGGAGCGGACAAGACACCGCCGCAGGACGGAGCGGATATTGTCAATCTCCAGGTCCATCCAGGCCAGCCACGACGGAAGCTGGAAACGGGCTTCGAGCGCCATTTGCTGGCACCTCGACACGTAGTACTCGGTGCATCGCAGCTGGACGGTGTCTTCCTCGCCGGCGTCGTGGAGCTTGCGTCCAGCGTATTCGCGCATCGTCTCGTGCAGCCGGTAGCACGCAATGCCGCGGGCGTCCTCTTTCACCACCAAGGATTTGTCGACCAGCGATGACATCAGGTCCAGGGCGCGCGATGCAGGATCTGCGTCTGGGGTGCAGACCGCTTCGACATCGTCCAGCGTGAATCTCCCGGTGAACAGGCACAGGCGCCTGAGGAGCGTCCGCTCCGCGTCAGTCAGCAGGTCATGGCTCCAGTCGATCGCGGTCTCGAGCGTCTGATGACGCGGCAGCGCCGCCCGGCTCCCGCTCGTCAGCAGTGCGAACCGATCGGTCAGGCGGTCGAGGATCTGCTGCACCGTCAGAACGCGGGTCCGCACCGCCGCGAGCTCGATCGCGAGCGGCAGGCCGTCGAGCCGCCGGCAGACATCCACGACCGCCCTATGGTTTGCCTGCGACAGCTCGAATGCGCCCGACGCGGCCTCCGACCGCTCCACAAAGAGCCTGACCGCCTCGTTCTGACGAAGCTGGTTCAGGGGCTCGGTGGCATTTGGAGAAGGCAGCTCGAGCGGCGGCACGGGGAGCACGTGCTCACCCGGCGCCGACAGGGGCTCACGGCTGGTGGCGATGACCCGCACCCCCGGCGCGGCGCGGGTGACCTCGGCCACGAGGAGAGAGGCTGCGTCGAGCAGGTGCTCGCAGTTGTCCAAAACCAGCAACAGCTCCCTGCTCTCGAGGTGGCCGAGAAGCAGCGCGATCGGATCGGTGGCGGCCTGATCGCGCAGGTCCAGGGCGGCAACGACAGCGTTCGCGACGAGCCCTGAATCGCGCACATCGGCAAGCTCGACCAGCCACGCCCCGGCGGGAAAGGCCCTCGCCAGATCGGTGGCGGCGCGGATGGCCAGACGCGTCTTGCCTACCCCGCCCGGGCCGACCAGGCTCACGATCCGGACGTTCGTTAGTTTCTTGCGGAGCTCCGCCAGCTCGCGCCTGCGCCCGACGAAGCTCGTCGCTTCGGCCGGGAGGTTGCCCAAACGGCGCACGGGCCTGGCCATCGTGTAGCCGAAAGTACTACGGCGGCGGGCTACCCGCCCGTGCTCGTAGGTGTCCAATCGGTGATTCCACCGATTTCCGCTCCACGCCCGCTCCCTAGGCTCACAACTGATGGCTGATGAGCTTCAGTTGCAGCGAGTCGAGGTGACCTTCGTCGGGGTTCCGCCCATGCACCAGGTCGAGCGCGCCCTCGGTGTCAGCGAGGTGGAGGTCCAGGGTCGGGTCCTGCGCTGCACGGTGCACGGCAGCTTCCAACCATTTCTCGAGGCGCTTCGCGGCCACGAGGTCATCGGCTTGAAGTCAGTTCACCAAGGAGTGTGAAAAACGCATGGTCAGCAACTATCCCGTTCAGTTCGATGTCGATTTCCCGAGCCGCCCGCTCGATCGGCTCAGCACGGCCTTTCGTCTCCTGCTGGCGATTCCGATCGTGATCGTGATCACGATGCTGACGGGAGAGACGCTTCGCGACGACGACAACACCAACCCGATCGTCATCGGCGGCGCGGCGGTGTTCCTGCCGCTCGTGCTGATGCTCGTTTTCCGGCGGAAGTATCCGCGCTGGTGGTTCGACTGGAACCTCAATCTCCTTCGCTTCTCCAACCGCGTCACCGCGTATATGGCCCTCCTAGACGATCGCTACCCGTCGACGGACGAGGAGCAGGCGGTCCATCTTGACTTCGCCTATCCCGACGCTCGCCAGCTGAACCGTTGGCTGCCGCTCGTCAAGTGGCTGCTGGCGATCCCGCACTACGTCGTCCTGTTCTTCCTGTGGCTCGGCGCGGCGATCGCGGTCATGGCGGCGTGGTTCGCGATTCTCTTCACCGGCACGTATCCCCGCGGCCTGTTCGGTTTTGTCGTCGGCGTGCTCCGGTGGACCAACCGGGTGAATGCCTACGCGTTCACGCTGGTGACCGATCAGTACCCGCCTTTCCGGTTGAGCTGACGGCATGGTCATCGTCTCGACGGCGGTGAAGATGAAAGCGGTCGTCGCGAGGGGCCCGGGCTCACCGGCCGCGCTGAAGGTCGAGGAGGTCGCGCGGCCGGCCGTCCCGGACGATGGCGTGCTCGTGCGTGTGCGTGCATCGTCCGTCAACACGGTCGACCTCTATGCCCTCACGCCGGTGGCGCACCTCGTGCGCTCGTTCAAGCCCGCAGTCGTCGGGACCGATTTCGCGGGCACGGTCGAAGCGATAGGCAGGGCCGTGACCCTGTTTCAACGTGGCGACGAGGTTTTCGGCGGTGTGCGGGGTGCGTTCGCCGAGTACGTATGCATCTCGGAGCAGAAAGCGGTGGTCCGTAAGCCCGCCGGCGTTTCATTCGAGCAGGCCGCCACCGTTGTGGTTGCGGGGAGCACGGCGCTGCAGGCGCTTCGCGACCACGGACGGATCAAGCACGGACAGCGGGTTTTGATCAACGGAGCGTCCGGTGGCGTCGGCACGTTTGCGGTCCAGATCGCGCGGGCGTTCGGCGCGCAGGTGACCGCGGTCTGCAGCTCCAGGCACGTCGACGTCGTGCGCTCCATCGGCGCGGCCAGGGTTATCGACTACACGCAACAGGATTTCACGCAGGCCGGCCAACGTTACGACTTGATGCTCGACGTCGCCGGCAACCGCTCATGGTCGGATTGCAGGCGCGTGCTGGACCGCGGCGCCACCTATGTCGGGGTCGGGGCGGCGGGGATCCAACACAGCCCGGGCGGAGGCGGGCGGGCGATTGGGCATTTTCTCAATGTCCGTCTGGCTTCGATCGGCGGAGGCCGGAATGTCGTGGCCGTGTTCATTGCCAGCTTGAAAAAGCGACCTAGCCTTGCTGGGCGACCTTCTGGAGTCGGGACAGGTGAAGCCCGTGATCGAGAGGCGATACGACCTCGACGGAGTCTCGGAAGCTCTCGAGTACCTGTCGACGGGCCACGCGGGCGGCAAGATCGCGATCGAGGTCGGCCTCAATGATCGCTAGTGGCGAGCCGTCGGCGAGCTACGCGTTTGTGGATCGCGGCGCTCAGGATTCGCAGCGAGCGTACGCCCGGGCAGCCGGGCTGTTCTATCTGCTCGTGCTCGCATTCGACATCTCCGGTCTTGTCATCACATCGAGCATCGAAGGCGGTGGCGGCTTTGGGCAGACGGTTCGCGATGTCGTCGCTTCGCAAGGCCTCTACCGCCTCGGCCTCTGCCTCGCGCTCATTGGCAGCATCTCGACGATCCTTCTGGCGATCGGGCTGTACGTGACCCTCAAGCCGGTCGACGGGAACCTCGCGATGACGGCCTTGCTCTTCAGAACCGCCGAGGCCGTAGTGGGCGCGGTAGGAATCGTCGGCGCATTCGCGGTCCTCCAGATCTATCTGGAGGCAAGTCATACCGCTGCGTTCAACCCCGACCAGCTGCGCGACCTGATCGTGATGCATCCACTCGGAGCCTCAACCACTATTGCGGCGATCTTCTTCAGCACAGGGTCGACGATCTTCTTCTACCTCTTCCTCAAGACTCATTACATCCCGAGGCTCCTGTCGGCGATCGGCGTCTTCGCGTCGGTTCTTTACCTGGCGATCTGGTTCACGGGTCTGGTCGCGCCAGGCGCTCCGGGACTGATTCAGGTGCTTGGATCTGTGCCGATCCTGATCGCGGAGGTATCGACCGGATTGTGGCTCCTGATCGCGGGCATCAGGCCGTAGCGATGGTCGCATCGCTGGTCGACGGAGGTCGATGATGGAGTGGCTTACGCGGCTGACACCTCGTGCCAGAGCGAGGATGGCAGGTGTATTTGAAGCACTCGAAGGTGCGGGCTCGTCAAACGGCCAGGTGTTCATTCTCGGCAGCCTCGTGGTCACCGGTGACGCCGCCGCCACCGCTCACAACATCCTCGCGAACGAGGCGCTGTTTCGGCTGGGATTCCTTCTCTCTGTCGCCGGCGTGGCGTTCCATCTGGCCTGGTCGCTCCTGATGTATCAGCTGCTCAAGCCTGTCAACAGCACGATTGCGGCGCTGGCAGTGTTCGTGGTGCTCATCTGCTGCGCGATGCAGGCGCTGACAGCTTTCTTCTATCTTGCCCCGCTGCTTGTTCTACAGGGAGGACACGCCCTGAGCGGGCTCACCGCGGCGCAGACAGAGTCGCTGGCCTTCGTGTTCCTCAAGTTGAACGGCGCCGCGTTCCAGCTCGACCTCGTGTTCTTCGGGCTGTGGTGCATCCTCACCGGCTACCTGATATGGAGGTCGACGTTCCTGCCTCGGATCCTCGGCGCGTTGCTGATGATCGATGGCGTGGGTTGGACACTCTATGTTTGGCCGCCACTCGCGGTCTACCTGTTCCCTGTCATCGCTGTCGCTTCCGGCCTCGCGGAAATACCCCTTCAGCTTTGGCTGATCATCTTCGGCGCGAACAGCAAGCGATGGCACGAGCAGGCGGGAACCGCCGCGCGATCAAGTGCGACGTCGACTCGACTGCATGAAACGGCCGTCTAAACGTCGAGTCTTGTTGGCTTGGAGGTCGGCAAGCAGTCTCGCCAGAACTAAGTTATGACCTCGCGCCATGACACGACGTCATGCGTGCCATCGGAATGCTGGTTGACGTACACCGACGATCCTGACGATATGTCAGCGAACTTGACCGCATAGGTGAAAGTGCCGCGCGTGGTTACATCGCCCCCCAGATACACGTCTATCTGCGCGTTGGACGAAACAGCTCCGCAAACAATGCGACTATGCGCCGGATCCACGTCGCATCCCGGACTGGTGTAGAAACCGGATAGGGTCCCGTTCGCGTGGTGAGCAAACCAGTCCGAATATGGCGGATCAGTGACGAAGATCATGGCCAGCTTGCCGATCTGTGGCCCGGTATTGAAGAACGATCCTTTCCAGCACGCCGCGTTACCAGGATGCGCTACCGGGCAGTAGTCGCCCGCGAGTTGCGCAGTAAGAGCCCGCGCAACCGTAGGCGATGCCAGGGGCGAACCTGCTGTGGAGGGCGTTGCTGTTTGAGACGGGTTCGCCACGGCCGCGGTTTGGCTCTGATTCGCGGATTGCTGCCACGCCCACAAACCGACACCGCTTGCCATCAGCGCAATCACGGCAACAGCCGCCACCATGACCGGGGTTCGACTGGTCGAGGGCTGCGCTTGGGGCATCCACTGCGGAGGAGCCATTTGAGCGACTGGGGCCGGCAATTCGCTCGCCGTTGCGATTGGATCCTGAGTCGTAACGGCTGAGGGTGCGGCGGCCGGCGTCTGAGACGGGGCCCCAGGAACTTGAGCCTCATCGGGCAGCCATGACGGTCGCGTCAATTCGGGTTGTCCTGGTTCAACTGGCGCGGGAGCTCCATGCGCCGGCATGGGCCGCCACGCCTGCCCGTCCCACCAGTAGGCGCCGTCCGGTGAAATTTGAGGATTCTGCGGTGTCATCTGGGCGGGCAATGTTAAGTGCTGCCCCACCCACCTCTAACGTGCTACCGCATTTCGTCCGTCCTACGCCGGCTCGGGGATCCTGGGCGGTGGGGCGGGATCCGACAGAGCGTGGAGTGGCGGAATTACAGAACGAATATCTTCGAGCTGATGCCGGATCCAGCGGGCGACGTCATTCGTGGCGACTATCTGGTTGATCGCATTCGACCGTTCTGCCCGCTCGGCAGGGCTCATCTGCAGCGCCCGATGGATGGCTCTTGCGGTGATCTCGACATCAAAAGGATTGATGCTCAGCACGTGGGCGCCGAGCTCCTCATGGGCGCCGGCTGATTCCGATAGGACCAACACCCCAGAGCGCTGATTGACGACAGGACCCTCCTTGGCGACCAGGTTCATGCCATCGAGAATGGGATTCACGAGCAAGACGTCATAGGACCTGTATGCGGCGAGTGCGCGATGAATATCCTCTCCGAGATCGAGGCGGGTGGGCTCCCAGGCTCCCTTTCGGAATCGGGAATTGATGCGGTCCACGGTTGAGCGCACCAGAACCAGATACTGCTGGTAGGCCTCGACGTCTTGTCGGGACGGCTGTAGAAAGGCCCACAGGGCGACGCGACCGTGATATTCGGGGTGGTCTTCCAGCAGTCGCTCGTAGGCCAGAAAACCGCGAATCAGGTTCTTCGCAGGGTCGGTACGGTCCACTCGAACGATGAGCTGCTCCGGACGCCAGCCGGCTATCTCGGCCTCGAACTCGCCCACGCTCGGTGATTCGCCGAGATGCCTCATGGCATCCACATCGATGGAGACCGGGTAGGCTCGTATCCACACCAATCGACCACCGTAGAGGACCGCACCCTCAGCCTCTGCGACGCGCAGTCCCATCAGCTCGACACAACATCGCAGGAAGTTGTGCACGTCAAGGCTGGTTTGCAGACCGACGATGTCGTTGGAGAGAAGGCCTTTGAATATCGCTTCGCGGATCACAGCGGGAAGCACCTTCATGTACCTGGGTTCCGGCCACGGAACATGGATGAAGTGCTGCATCGCGGCGTCGGGCAATGCTGACCGGATGAGCTCGGGAGCGAGGTACAGCTGATAGTCCTGAGTGAGAAAGAGCGGACGGCGTGGGAGCTGGCGACCAATGGCTAGAGCACGCTCCGCTATCGCAGCATTGACCACGCGATAGCCATCGAACCATGCCTTGTAGATACCCTGGTCGACCACAGGCTCGATTGCGATGTTCCACAGATAGTGATGCGCGAACCAGAGCAGTGGATTGCTGATGACGGCGTAATGAAGCTGATATGCATCTGGGTCGGTGGGGGCGAAGAAGATCCGAAATGCTTGATCATCGGCGGCGTCTGAGATGAGCGGCCTGCCGGACAGGGCGAACTCGCGCTCGATCCCCGTTCGCGCCGCAGACACCCAGGAGGCTTTCGTCGCGTTCGCCAGCGAGGTCAGCGCCTTGATCAGGCCTCCGGCCCCCGACGCCAGGGCGCCGTTCGAGGTCGGCTCCAGAGGAGCGCGGTTGCTGAGGATGATCGGCGAGAACTGACCCAACAGCCTCGCCGCGTCGCGGCCGATCGCTTGCAGCGCGGGAGTTTGTTCCGGAGGTTTCATGCCCCGTGACCGTTCGCCGGATGTGGTGAGACGATCCTCGGCCTGACCATCACCACTGGACAGTCCAGCTGGCGCACCATGCGCAAAAGATCGCGGCCCACCAGAGCATTGGGGTTCGAAGGACTAAGTCGCGATCCGATGATGACGAGGTCATGACCGGCGGCCTCCTCGAGGATCCCGGCCGCTGGATTGTCGTGATGGTGAAGCCGGACCCTGGTAGAAGGACGGCGCATCTCCTCAACGATCTGCTCGAAAGACTCCCATTCCCTTCGTGTGCGGTCTGGGTGTTGCGATTCTGTTCGTATGTGCACCATGGTCAGCGTGCTGCCGTGAGCGTCCGCAAGAGCCGCCGCCGTGGACGCGACGACACGAGCGCTCGGACCTCCACGGATCGACGCCAGGATGGACCGCGGTGCGATAGGCTGGCCCGGCGCATTGGAGCGGACAAACACAATGTCTGTCGCCCCGTCAGGCAACAGCTGACGAGTCAGGTCGCTCAAGCCATGGCGGCGTGGGCTTCGGATCGTGGGCCATTCGAGCACAAGGCTCGTAGCCTCGGTTTCGGCAACCGCATCGCGAATGCTGCTGGCCGCGTTCGCGGTCATGCGCAGAGTCACGCCCAAACGACGGCGAATGTCGCCGCCGTACTCCAGCCCCGCGACCCAGCGGAGCATGTCGCGGCGCCGCTGTTCCTGGGCGAAGACTCCACTGTCACGGCCCGCGCGGATCTCAACGAGCGCAAGCAGGTTGCCCGATCCGCCCGCGGACACGGCGAGGGCGTCGCCAATGCTGATCGTCGGTCGCGCCATCTGACCCATCAGGACTGGCGCGATGACGCGCGGGCGCGCGCCGAGGTGAGAGTAAACGACGCGATTTCTGAGAATCACGCTGGATCGCCCTCCTTCCCGCGCCATCGACGTAAGCCGCCGCGGCGTCCTCTGGTCGCACGGGGAACTGTATAGCTGTGGCCCGGCGCCTGTAAATCGAAGCGATCAACGGCGTTAGGTGTTGGCTCTGCTTCTTCCGAGGTAAGCCTTTTCAATTGAGGCCACCAACGAGTACGTCGTGTCGACCATGTTCCCGACATAGAGCCCACCCGCCTGGGTGAGAAGTTGATAGGCGTCTGCCGGGTGCCATCCGTAGTCGCCGACGAGCCACCCCACCAGCTCTGCATAGGCGATGCGAGCTGCGTCCTCCATCGGTCGTGCGCTTCCGACGGTCATGATCCGATCTCCGGATTCGATCCGGGGCCAGGAAATCTGGCGGCCCTTAAGTACGCTGAAGACGACGGTAACTTTCGAGGTGATCTCTAGAGCGACGCCGCACAGCTCCCCCTGGCCCTGTCGGGCGTGAGTGTCGCCTGTATAGAACAGCGCGCCTTGATTCCAAACTGGGAGGTAGATCGTGTTGCCGGGGCAGACGTCTGGAACGTCCATGTTTCCACCGAAAGGGCCAGGTGACAGAGCGGTGATGGCTTCGAGGTCAGGAGCCACCGCGAGGGTGCCCATGAAGGGTTGCCACGGTAGAGAAAGTCCGAGCTCGTCGTTAACCAGGCGGCCCTGCGCGAGGCGCCAGACCCACACCTTCTCTGCCAGCGGAGGCTGCAGCGTGCGCGTGAGTGAGGTGGACGTGAGTCCGCCAAAGAAGGGAATCAGACAGCTGACGGCGAAGTCTCGTGTCGGCTCGATCTCCTCGATACTCACAGCCAGTACATCGCCCGGTTCGGCGCCCTCGATATAGATCGGGCCGGTCTGTGGGTTCAAAAACTTTGCGTCCGCGAGTGAACGGCTAGGCAAATCCCCGGTCGACAAAATCCGGCTTTCGAATGCGTCCTCACAGTGGATGATGACCCGTTGACCCTGAGCCACATGCGCTATCGGCTCGCGATATGGGCTGAATACGTAGCTGAATGTCTCAGGGATGATCTCGACGGGCGGTTTCACGCTCATTTCTTGTCAGGATATCGGCAGAGGCAGAGACGAGAAGAACTCGAACTGGAGATCAAGCGTTTGCTCGCTCACTTTCCCGCTGTCGCTACCATCTGCCTGCTCCTGTACCTGGAGGAGGCGGGCCTGCCCCTCCCCATCACACCTGGCGAGGCTGTGCTTCTGGGAGCAGGTCTCCTGATCGCGAGCGGTGCCCAACCCGCATGGGTGGTCATTCCTCTCGCGTATGCGTCGGTGATTGCGGGCATGCTTACAGCCTATTTCTGGGCGCACTGGATCGGCCCCGATCGGCTGCGATCTTTGGCCCGGCGTTTCCACGCCGCCGGTCCGTACGAGCGCGCAGCAGCCCGCCTGCGCGAGGCCAGCCCACTCCAGATCGCAGGCTCACGCCTCCTCCCCGGACTTCGCGTTTACACGTCGTTGGTGGCTGGGGCGGTCGGATTGGCACAGCGCCGATTTCTTGCTGGAGTGCTGCCTGCCAGCGCGTTATGGGTTGTGGGCTTCATCGGGCTCGGCTTTTTCGTGGGCGTCCCTTTGGAGCGCCTGATCAGTCGGGTTGCCACGTATGGCCTCGGGATTGGCTTGATCATTGTTGTCGGCCTCAGCTGGATCTTTGCCGCCCGCTGGATACCTCCCGCCGCTGCGGAGAAGTCCATTCCCAGGTCCCCGGCAGGATGGCGCTTGCCGGCGGCGCTGATACTCGACCTGGTAGCTGTCATGGCGGTCGTCACCATCCTGAGTGTCCTCAGCGTCCTGGCCCGGGGAGACCTGGACGATATCGTGTTCGCGTCCGCTGTCTTCGCTCTCCTGAGTCTGCTTTATTTGGTGGTGGCTCGCAGCACGGTGGGGTTCACCCTCGGCGAGGCGCTTTTCGACGTCAGGTACCATCCGCCCAGGCTTCGCAGGTTAGGTGCATGATCGCGCCCGGTGGCGCTCGAGTGCGAGCCTCGCCGAGTCCTCTGTAACGTAGCGATCAACAGGTCATGAAGCTCTACGACGAACTCGCCGAATGGTGGCCGATGATGGCGGGTCCGGCTGAGTTTCGGGAAGAAGCTTTGTTCTTTGATCGCCTGTTGAGCGAATCGTCCGATCCTCCGCCGCGCACTGTGCTCGACCTTGGGTCTGGCAGCGGGAACAACGCCTTCCACCTCAAAGAACATTTCGCGATGACTCTCGTGGACATGTCCCCTCAGATGCTGGCGGTCAATCGAGCAGTAAATCCCGAGTGCGAGCACCTTCTAGGCGACATACGAACTCTGCGGTTGGGCAGGACCTTTGATGCGGTTTTTGTTCACGACGCGGTCTGCCATATGACCGCCGAGTCGGAATTGCGGGCGGTCATGGAGACGGCGTTTGTTCACTGTCGGCCGGGAGGCGTTGCTCTGTTCGTACCCGATGAGATGCGCGAGACCTTTGTTCCAAGCACAGACCACGGCGGCAACGACACAGAAGACCGTAGCGTGCGCTACGTGCAGTGGACCACAGATCCGGACCCGAACGACACCGCAATCCTGGTCGACTTCGGAATCCTGCTCCGTGACGAGCAAGGGGTCGTGCGGGTCGTGCACGAACGCCAAACCCATGGCCTTTTCGCGCGCGGGGTATGGCTGCGGCTGCTGCGGAAGGCAGGATTCACTGCGTCGGTGGTGAGCGACGAGAACATCAGAGACCTGTTCCTATGTCGGCGCCGAGAAAAGGTAGGGACCATTCGCCGCAAAGGCATGGTCAAATCAAGGTTTTGAGTTCATACAGTGTTCGGCGGTCGCGTGTCCATGGCCGGGGACTGTTCGCACGAACGCCATACATGCGGGGAGATTTGATCGGTGAATATCGGGGCCGCGTGATTGACGTGGCGTTAGAGGGCGAAACGTCAAGCGCCTGGAATTCTGATCCCGCCTACACGCTGCTGTTCGCCATCGATGATGACCTCACGATTGATGCTGGAGTCAAGGGGAACAGCATCCGGTTCATGAATCACTCATGCGACCCCAACTGCGAGACATACGTTGAGGGGGACAGGGTGTTCGTGCACGCGCGGCGACGCATTCGCCCGGGTGAAGAATTGACCTACGACTACAATCTGCAGCCGGGCGACCCCTCCGACAGCCTCGACGCCTACGCATGCAAATGTGGATCGAAGATGTGTCGAGGAACGATGATCGACCGCGACCTGCTCCAGCCCACATGAACAGCCCGAATAGCACGCCGAAGCAACCATCCGGAACTGGCCTTCTCCTGCCATCTCGTGAAGTGCTCCTGTGGAAGAAGAGTGACCTCGCGTTTGTCGTCGAGGCGGCTCGGCGGGCAGAAACCTCCGGCTACGACTCAGTATGGGTCGGAGACTCGCTGCTGGCGCGTCCTCGTGGAGAGCCGCTGACCCTTTTGGCCGCTGTGGCCGGCGCGACAAAACGCGTCGCGCTAGGCACCGCAGTTCTTTTGCCGCTGCTTCGGCACCCCATCTCCTTGGCGCATGCGGTCGCCACACTTGACCGCCTGGCCGAGGGCCGGCTCATTTTGGGAATCGGTCCCGGCGCCGAGCTCCCAGGCACGCATGCAGAACTGAAGGCATTGGGCGTTCCGAGCGAACGACGGGTTGGCGACATGCTCACCGCAGTCGAACGCTGCAGGCGTTTATGGCGGAATGAAGAGCCCGGCATCGAATTAAGCCCGCGACCAATACAGGCGGCCGGTCCTCCCATCTGGTTGGGTGGAGCTGGCCCTCGCATGCTGCGCCTGGCCGGGGCAATGTTCGATGGCTGGCTTCCCCTGAGTCCAACGCCGGCTGACTATGAATCAGGTCTTCGCGCGGTTCGGGAAGCAGCGGAAGAGGCGGGGCGCGATCCGGGCAGCGTTGCTACGGGCGCGTACCTCACGGTGGCCGTCTCCGACACTCCCGACGATGCCGCCAGGCAACTTGACGACTACATTCGCGCGTACTACGGGGTGCCCGCCGAGATCATGGCCAGAACCATGGCATGTCATGCAGGGACGCTGGAATCGGCAGCCGAATGGTTCGCGGCCTACCGCGCCGCGGGCGCACGTCACCTCGTGGTGCGAATAGCGCGGCCCAACCTCAGCGATTACGACCAAATCGTCCACGCACTCCTCGGCGCCGCCCAGACGCAAGGCTAGGCGTTTATACGGCAACGCGTAGAAGGAGGACTCATGAGGTTGCTGATGTTCCGTGGCGGCGATGGTCGAAGGCTCGGCGTGCTGCAGTCGGAGCGCGAAGAGGTGGTCGAGATCACTCAACCCGCCGACATGCTCGAGCTGATCGACGCGGGTTCAGAAGGCCTGGCGAGGGTTCGGGCAGCGGTGTCGGGCGGCAAGGGCAGGTCGCATCGTCTTTCGGATGTCGAGCTGCTCGCACCGCTCGAGGCGCCACGCGGCAACGTGATCGCAATCGGACGCAACTACCAGAAACACGCGGACGAGACGGCGCTCGTGGAGGGCCGCGAACCCGGCCCTCCAACGATCTTCACGAAGGCGATCACGTCACTGACGGAGCCATATGCCGATATCGCGATCGACCCGAGCGTCAGTGACAAGTTGGACTGGGAGGTCGAGCTGGCGGTGGTGATCGGCAGGCGCGGCGCGAACATCAAGCGCGCTGACGCGCGGCCCTATGTCTTTGGTTACACGGTGCTGAACGACGTGACGGCACGGGACATCCAAAGCGGCTGGGGCGGGCAGTACTTCAAGGGCAAGAGCCTTGACCGATCGTGCCCGACCGGTCCGTGGATCGTAACGAGCGACGAGGTCCCGAACCCGCAAGCGTTGAACCTTCAGCTCCGTCTCAACGGGACGGTGAAGCAGGATGGCAACACGCGCGACATGATCTATGCGGTCGACGCCATCATCGAATGGGTGTCGAAGGGGATGACCTTGCTTCCGGGATCGATGATCGCCACTGGGACGCCAGATGGGGTTGGGTTTGCGCGCACTCCTCCACAGTTTTTGAAGCCGGGCGATGAGATGGAGACGGAGGTCGAGGGCATCGGCCTGCTGCGAAACAAGATCGTCGCGGCCGTGGACGAGTGAGGCGATGCCGAGGGCGCGCTTGTGGGAAGCTTTCGGGTGCAGATCGCTTCCACCTACCGGCTTCAACTCTCGAAACAGTTCACCTTTGACGACGCGGCCGCCTGCGCCGGCTATATTGCCTCCCTCGGAGTAGAGCGCGTTTACTCCTCACCAATCCTTCAAGCCGCGCGTGGCAGCAGTCACGGGTACGACGTTGTCGACCCGACGCGGGTCAATGAAGATCTCGGGGGCGAGGCCGCATTCCGGCGGCTCGTCGCTGCACTCCGCGAGCACGGGCTGCAGCTGCTGGTGGACATCGTGCCCAACCACATGGCCACCGCCGGACGCGAGAACCCATGGTGGTGGGACCTGCTGCGGAACGGTCCGTCGAGCCGGTACGCGAACTACTTCGACGTCGACTGGGCATCTCCGATCTCGGCCATGAAGGGCAAGGTGCTGCTTGGCGTGCTGCGAGATCGTTACGGCCGAGAGCTCGAAAATGGCGCTTTGACACTTGACAGGCAGGGCTCCGAGACAGTGGTCCGCTACCACGATCTCGTGTTTCCCGTCTCGCCTGAGAGCTTCGGGGGTCTGGAACTGGACTCGGTGAACCGAGACTTCGACACGCTCGATGCGGTCCTCGAGCGCCAGCACTATCGCCTTGCCTACTGGCGCAGCGCGCAAGAGCAGCTGAACTACCGGCGTTTCTTCACCATTGACAGCCTCGTCGGCCTGCGCGTAGAGGACCAACAAGTTCTTGACGACAGTCACGGCGTGATCCTCCGACTGGTCGCAGATGACAGCCTGGCTGGCCTCCGCATCGATCACGTCGACGGCTTGAGAGACCCGGTCGCCTACCTGGGACGGCTGCGGTCGGCGGCTCCCGACACGTACATGGTGGTCGAAGACATCCTGGCCGCCGGTGAGGAGTTGCCGGACGCCTTTCCGGTGCAGGGCACGACCGGCTATGACTTCATCGCATATGTCGACGGCCTATTCGTCGACTCTGCCAACGAAGGCTCTTTGACCGCCCTCTATCACGCGTTTACCGGCGAGTCGCAGCCTTTCTCCGAGGTAGTTCGCACCTGCAAGCACGAGATCATCGCCACCGAGCTCGCGCCCGACTTTGAACGCCTGACCAACCTGCTGGTCGAAATCTGCGATGGCAACCGGCGCCACCGCGATCGCACACGCCGCGAGCTGCGGGAGGCTGTCCGCGAGATCGCCGCTTGCCTGGGCGTATACAGAACCTACGTCCGTCGCGGATCGCCGCCATCTGAACAAGACCGGCGTCAGGTTTCGATCGCCGTTCAGGAAGCCACGCGCCGCCGGCCGGACATCGACGCCGAGCTCCTTTCGTTTGTGGGTGACGTCTTGCTCATGCAACATGAAGGCGCCAACGAGGCCGAGTTCACCGCGAGATTCCAGCAGGTCACGCCCGCTGTGATGGCCAAAGGAGTCGAGGACACGGCGTTCTATCGCTACAACCGCCTCGTCTCACTCAACGAGGTCGGTGGTGATCCGGGCTTGTTCGGCCGGTCTGTCGAGGCATTCCACGCGCACTGCCTCAAGACCGCCGAGAAGTGGCCGGCCACGATGCTCACCCTGTCCACCCACGACAGCAAGCGCACCGGCGACGTGCGGGCGAGGACAAGCCTGTTGTCCGAGATCCCGGCGGAGTGGGAGTCAGCGGTCCGGCGGTGGGCCGAGCACAACGAGCGCCATCGGGCGCAGGGATTCCCTGACCGAAACCTCGAATACCTCATGTACCAGACGATGGTCGGAGCCTGGCCGGTCGACGAGCAGCGGCTGGTGACGTTCCTGCAGAAAGCCGCCCGCGAAGCCAAGGTCCACACCTCATGGATCAACCCGGTTCAGGCATTCGAGGACGCGTTGACTCAATTCGCCGGCAGTGTGATGGCGGACGCGGAGTTCAAAAGCGACCTCGAGTCGTTCATCGGCCGTCACCAACTGGTTGCCCTGGGGCGGCTTGCGTCGCTCGCCCAGACCACCCTCCTGATGACCTCTCCGGGAGTGCCCGACCTGTACCAGAGCACGGAAGTGTGGAACCTGAGCCTCGTCGACCCGGACAACCGGCGTCCGGTGGACTTTCAGCATCTCGCCAGCCTGCTGTCAGAGATTCGCGGCTCCGCATTGAGCGACGTCATCGCGCGGGCGGACGACGGCGCTCCGAAGCTGTGGCTCATCAACCGCCTCCTCGAGCAGCGCAGGACTGACCCCAAGCTCTTCGGCAGCTCGAGCTACGCACCGCTCATCGCGTCCGGAGCCAAGGCACGCCATGCCGTCGGCTTTGTCCGGGATCGCCTGCTGGTCGTGGCACCCCGGCTCGTGGTTGGGTTGGGCGGCGATTGGGCCGACACCGCGATCGACATTCCTGACGGCAACTGGAGAAGTCTGCTCACAGGCGAAGAACAGCAGGGCGGACTTGGCGTGCCGGTCGCCGAGCTGACGCGGCGGTTTCCGGTGGCCGTCCTGGCGCGCCAGGCCCCATCTCGCTAGCGGCGATGCATCGGTTCAGGGTCTGGGCGCCCGGCAAACAACGTGTCGACCTCGTGTCCGGCGGCAGTCGCGCTCCGATGACCGAGCTCGAAGGTGGCTGGTGGGAAGGTGCCGATGCGGCGGCCGGTCCAGGGACGCGTTATGGCTTTGCGATCGAAGGCGGTGAGACTCGGCCCGACCCACGCTCGGCTTCGCAACCCGACGGTGTGCCCGCCCTGTCCGAGGTCGTCGATCATGAGCTGCACTCGTGGACTGATGCGAGATGGAGCGGCCTGTCACCCGCTCGCCTCGTCCTTTATGAGCTGCACGTCGGGACCTTCTCGCCTGCCGGCACCTTCGACGGCGTCATCGACCATCTTCCCCACCTCGTCGCGCTCGGCGTCGACGCCATCGAGCTCATGCCAGTCGCCGAGTTCTCGGGCGATCGCGGGTGGGGGTATGACGGTGTGGATTTCTTCGCTCCGCACCACGCCTATGGGGGTCCAGCCGGTCTCAAGAGGCTGGTCGACAACTGTCATGCCGCCGGTCTCGGCGTCGTGCTCGACGTCGTCTACAACCACGCGGGCCCGGTGGGCAACTACCTGGGCGATTTCGGCCCTTACTTCACCGATCGAAATCGGACCGCCTGGGGGACTCCTTTCAATTTCGACGGAGACGGCAGCAACGAGGTTCGTCGCTTCGTTGTGGACAACGCGTTGATGTGGATTCGCAATTACCACATCGACGGCCTGCGTCTGGACGCGGTGCACGCGATCGTCGACGATTCGCCACAGAACATCCTCGAGCAGCTGGCCACCGAAGTGCATGCTGCGTCGGCGGCGCTGCACAGGCCGGTGCTGCTGTTCGCCGAAACTGACGCCAACGACCCTCGCCTGGTGCGCGCCCGCGATGCGGGCGGGTACGGCCTCGATGCGGCGTGGGCGGACGACTGGCATCACGCACTTCATGTCGCGTTGACCGGCGAGCGTGCCGGCTATTACGAGGACTTCACGTCTCCCGGGATGCTCGCGAAGGCTCTGCGCCAGGCATGGGTCTACGACGGCGAGTGGTCACACCACCGGCAGAAGATGCGCGGCGCCAAAGTGGCCGGTGTTCCTCCCCACGCTTTCGTGGTCGCGGCTCAAAACCACGATCAGGTGGGAAACCGGGCCGCGGGTGATCGGCTCGCCGCGCTGGTGGACGAAGGCAGGGTAAAAGCAGCGGCCGCGCTGCTCCTGGCCACGCCCTTCACGCCGCTGTTGTTCCAGGGAGAGGAGTGGGCGGCGAGCACGCCCTTCCTCTACTTCACCGCCCACACCGACCCGGCGTTGGGCAGGGCCGTGTCGGAAGGACGGCGGCGCGAGTTCGCTGCTTTCGGCTGGAACCCAGACGGGGTGCCGGACCCGCAAGACCCGGGCACCTTCGAGCAGTCGAAGCTGAAATGGGACGAGCTGGGCGAGCCTTACCATCGACGCATGCTCGGTTGGTACCGCAACCTGATCGCGATGCGCCGCCGCCTGCCGGCGGTTGCGCAGGAAGTCAAGGCGCACGTAGATGGGGACCGAATCGTCTTCGAGCGAGACGGCGTCGTCGTCCGCGTGAACCTGTGCGTGCCCGACTGCACCGAGGTCGAGGTCGTCGAGCATGCATGACCTCGAGGTCTGGCCTGGCCGCGCCTATCCGCTAGGCGCCAACTTCGACGGCACCGGAACGAACTTTGCTCTGTACAGCGAGGTCGCCCAGGCGGTCGACCTCTGTCTGTTCGACGACGAGGGACAGGAACGTAGAGTGCCCCTGGAGGAGGTCGACGCGTTCTCGTGGCACGCCTACGTGCCCAACATCGAGCCCGGCCAGCGCTATGGGTACCGCGTCAGAGGTCCATATGCGCCCGAGCGAGGCGCCCGGTGCAACCCAAGCAAGCTTCTGCTGGATCCATACGCCCGCGCAATAGAAGGAGAGATCCGGTGGAACCCAGCCTGCTACTCGTACGAGCTCGGCAACGAGGGCTCCATCAACACCACCGACAGCGCTCCGTACGTTTTCCGATCTGTGGTGCACAACCCGTATTTCGAGTGGGGCAATGACCGGCCCCCCGAAACCCCATTGCACGAAACGGTCATCTATGAAGCGCACGTGAAGGGAATGACTCGCTGTCATCCAGATGTGGAGGAAGAGTTGCGCGGCACGTATGCCGGTTTTGCGCATCCGGCCGTGGTCGAGCACCTTCAGACGCTGGGCGTCACGGCTGTCGAGCTCATGCCGATCCACCAGTTTGTTCAGGACCAGCGATTGCTCGACATGTCGCTCCGCAACTACTGGGGATACAACACGATCGGATTCTTTGCGCCGCATAACGGTTACGCAAGCAGCGGCCAGAGGGGCCAGCAGGTCAACGAGTTCAAGGCCATGGTCCGCACGCTGCACGAAGCGGGCATCGAAGTCATCCTCGACGTCGTCTACAACCACACCGCGGAGGGCAACCACCTCGGGCCGACTCTCTGCTTCCGCGGCATAGACAACGCCGCGTACTACCGGCTCGTCGCCGACGACCCGCAGTTTTATTACGACACCACAGGCACCGGCAACAGCCTCAGCGTGCAGCATCCACACACGCTGCAGCTGATCATGGATTCGCTCCGGTACTGGATCACCGAGATGCATGTCGACGGTTTCCGGTTTGACCTGGCGGCAACGCTGGCCCGTGAGTTTCACGAGGTCGACAGGCTTTCGACATTTTTCGATCTCATACATCAGGACCCCGTGGTGAGCCGTGCCAAGCTCATCGCCGAGCCATGGGACATCGGCGAGGGTGGCTACCAGGTCGGAAACTTTCCAGCCCTATGGTCGGAATGGAACGGCAGATTCAGAGACGCGGTGCGAGACTTCTGGCGGGGTGCCCCGTCGACCGTCGCGGAGCTGGCGTCGCGGCTAACCGGCAGCTCCGACCTGTACCAGAGCGACTCACGCCGCCCGGTGGCCAGCATCAACTTCGTCACTGCGCACGATGGCTTCACTCTCCGCGACCTTGTCTCCTACAACGAGAAGCACAACGAGGCGAACGGCGAGGACAACGCCGACGGTGAATCGCACAACCGCTCGTGGAACTGCGGCGTGGAGGGCGACACGGACGACCCAGCCGTCATCAGGTTGCGCGCGAAGCAGGAGCGTAACTGCCTGACCACACTTTTCCTCGCGCAGGGCGTACCGATGCTGCTCATGGGTGACGAGCTCGGCAGGACTCAGAAGGGCAACAACAATGCTTACTGCCAGGACAACGAACTCTCATGGGTCAACTGGGATCAGGTCGACGGGGAGCTGCTGGAGGTGATGCGCTGGCTGATCGGGCTGCGACGCGAGCACCACGTGTTTCGTCGCCGTCGCTTTTTCCAGGGGCGTCCTATTCGCGGCACTGTGGATATTGGGTGGTTCAAGCCGAGCGGAAAGGTGATGACCGACAAGGACTGGGAAGCGGGACATGAGCGCTCGCTGGGGGTTTTTTTGAACGGAAAGGGGATCCCGGGCCACGACGAACGCGGGCAGCCTCTCTCAGATGACTCGTTTCTCCTGGTGTTCAACGCCCATTCGCGGGAGGTCAAGTGGACGCTGCCCAAGCAGTACGGCGGTCCCTGGAGGCTCCTCTACGACACCGAGCGGCTGCAGCCCGAGCCAGAAACGCGAGCCGTCAGCGACGTGGTGCGGACGGCGGGTCGATCCGTGCTAGTCCTGCAGCGGTTCTGACCCTACGAGTCTGCGGCCCTCGCACGCGTCAGCGTCAAAACGCGCCGATCAGGCTTGCTGTGGCGATCTCATTGCCTCTTATCGCACCTTGAAAGGCGGCCTCCGATGCGCCGGCTTACTTTGAAAGTTCGGTGTCGAGGGCGTACAGCTTGAGAGCTAATACTTGACATGCCGAGTGTGAGCGATGGCTACGGGACAGGGATTCGAGCCCTGAACCTTACGGTTAACAGATCGCTGCAGCCCGTTCAGAAATCGCGATCGAATTCACGACGTGCCTCTCCCGTGTCCGACGCCAAACCCTGACTAGGCCACTTAGCTCAGCCCGACGAGGTAATCGTCAAGTCGATACTGTCGTAAGCGACACGGCCAAGATGAATCAGCTGCTATTCGGCAGACTACAGCGACCATGACAATGCCGGAGCACGCTGCGCGGCGGCGCATCGGTTGGCAGGAGGTACCTCCTCGCGTTCGCAGCGCCATTGAGGCTACATTAGGAAGCGTAGTCGTCGAGGCACACACTCAAGAGGGCGGCTTCTCACCCGGAGCCGCAGTCCGGTTGCGATTGGCGAACGGCAATACAGCCTTCGTTAAGGCGCTGTGCGTCGACATCCATGAATTTAGCGTTCAGCTGTACCGCACCGAAGCAGCCACCATGGCCCACCTCCCGGCGGGTTTGCCAGTGCCACGCCTGCTTGACGTGTACGACGACGGCAACTGGATAGCACTTGTGTATGAGGAGATCGACGGACGCCGTCCCGCCATTCCGTGGCGGATGGATGAGCTGGGCCGAGTGGAGGGCATGTTGGCAGCGCTTAGCGACGCACTGCACCCGTCGCCATGGCAGGACGCCCCAACCTTTGCTGAAGTCAACGGCGATTTCATGGAGGCCTGGAGACAATTGGCACTCGAGCCGCCCCACGACATTGACCCAGGATTGCGCCGGCACCTAGCCCGCCTTATTGAACAGGGCACGGACTTGGCCGCAATCATCAGTGGAGACGCTCTCCTCCACACAGATATCCGATCCGACAACATTCTTTTGACATCGAACGGCGGCGTTGTCTTACTTGATTGGGGCTGGACGTGCAAGGGAGTCCCTTGGCTCGATGTCGTGCTATTTGGCACGACAGTTAATGCCGAAGGGGGTGCTGATGCTGAGCAGTTAGTACTGCGACATCCGGCAACAGCTAATGTACCTTCCGGCGCTATCGACGCGGTCTTGTTAGCAGCTGCAGCGAA
>VBEF01000062.1 GCA_005881275.1 Chloroflexota bacterium | reverse complement strand
GATTCGAGTTTTGTAAGCACCACCGTCGAGGCGGAGCCGGACCACGACGAACCCGCGCAGCCGCTCGCGCGCCAGCGCCGCCGCGTCTGGCCGACCGTCCAGGCCAGGCTTGATACCGGTGAACAAGGCGAGTGCCGGATTCACGGCCAGCATTCGTTGCATGAGTTCCGCCACAGCGATTGGCTCAGTGATTACATCCGGAGTCACCGCACTCCAAACTCCGCGTAGGCATACCTGGGTTTGCGAAGTGCCCTCGAGGTTCCTCCACCACGCACCGCCTCCCGGAACCAGCAGCGAATCGCCTACGCGGACGTAGCTCACCGGCGTGGTGTACGAGCGCCCTGTCTTTCGCCCGCTGAACCTAAGCAGCATCAGGCGACTGCTCATTAATGAGTGCAGCGGCGTTGCAAGCAGAAAACGGGCCACTGGATTGAAGTAGCGCACCAATCTCTGAAGAACTCGACTCAGTCGCATTCGCCTCTACCTCCTGGTTGGTGAACCGGTTAATGAGTTCATCCTCCAGGCCAGTTGTGAGCGTGATGTGAACAATTCGCGAACGATGTGAGAAGGTCGGCTATACCTGGTCGCCGCGTGCCGCCACGTGTCATGACCTGCTCCACTTGCCCACCTTCCCAGAGGACGCGCGCGGGCACTGGTCGTTCATCCGTTCGGCCGTATGCCACGCGGCGCTGCCCGATGCCTGAGGTCGCATCGAGTTGGGCCACAATCTGACCACGTGACGCACCAATTTATCGGTCAGGGGTCAGGCCGGCAGGGGCCAATGGAGGGATCGTGAGGCTCGAAAAATTCGCGCGACATCCGCTGCTCTTTGGCCCCTCTCCCCTACATCCCCTGGAGCGTTTGACCAAGTTTCTCGGCGGAGCTGAGGTTTGGGCTAAGCGAGAGGACTGCAACAGCGGCCTGGCTTACGGCGGGAACAAGACCAGGAAGCTCGAGTATCTGGTTGCCGAGGCGCTGGCGCAAGGTTGCGACACGTTGGTCTCCATCGGTGGGGTTCAGTCGAATCACACTCGCCAGGTCGCCGCAGTTGCGGCTCGATTGGGAATGAAATGTGTTCTAGTCCAGGAGAGCTGGGTCAACTGGCCGGATTCCGTGTATGACAAGGTCGGCAACATCCTCCTCAGCCGGATCCTGGGTGCCGACGTGAGGCTCGTGAAAGAAGGGTTCGGCATTGGCTTCAAAGCCAGCTGGGAGGGGGCACTCCGCGAGGTGAAGGCAGCGGGTGGTAAGCCGTATCCCATTCCTGCAGGAGCGTCCGACCACCGGCTTGGTGGACTTGGTTTCGCCCAGTGGGCCCAGGAGGTGGAGCAGCAGGAGCATCAAATCGGACTGTTCTTCGACACGATCGTCGTGTGCTCTGTCACCGGCAGCACCCAGGCCGGGATGATCGCGGGCTTCGCTGCTCAGGACCGTCCACGGCGGGTAATCGGTATCGATGGGTCCGCGAAGCCTGCCGAGACGCACGATCAAGTGAGCCGAATCGCGCGTCAGACGGCCGAGCTGATCGATGTCGGACGAGACCTGCGAGACGACGAGATCGTCCTAGACGACCGATACCACGCGGGGACCTACGGACTGGCCGATGAGAAGACAGTGGCCGCGATCAAGCTCGGTGCGCGTTTGGAGGGGATGATCACCGACCCCGTCTACGAAGGTAAGTCGCTGGCAGGCATGATCGACATGATCACAAACAAAGAGATCGAGCGTGACTCGAAGGTCCTGTACGCCCACCTCGGCGGCCAGCCAGCGCTCAATGCTTACAGCGCTCTTTTTGGCTGAATTACGTGAACTACTACACGGCGTTGCTGTGGAGTGACCGTTGCAGAAGCCTGCTGATGTCGCTCGGAGAGATGATTCCGACAAGCCGGCCGTTGTCGACGATCAGTGTGCGGCCCTCGCTGCAGCCCTCGGCGACGCCAAGTAGGTTGGTGACCGGGTCAGCTGGATTCGCCGTAGACACGCTCTCGAGCGGGCAGGTGATGTCCTTGATAAGAGTCGTTGCTCGTGCTTCCGGCGCGACATTCTTGAGAGCTGCCAGGGTCAACAGCCCGCTCAGCCGGCCGCCAGCATCGTGGGTCGGGAAGGTCGAGTGCCGCGAGGCCAATACGTAGCCATGAAGTGCGTCGTCGACACTGATGTTGTCGGGAGCCTGCACGGGATTCGAGGTCATCACGTCGCGCACACTGATCCCGGACAGCGCCTGACGGATGAGGCCGCCCGCCTCTTCGGAACGCGCTGCGCTGAGTAGGAACCACCCGAGAAAGACGGACCACACGCCTCCGATCAAGCTGCCCGCGAAAACGAAGGTGGCGAGGCCGTACGCAATCAGAAGGTAAGCGAAGCCCATGCCGATGCGAGCGGCGATTCTGGTTGCTCGCAGACGATCACCCGTGCGAAGCCAGATCAACGATTGCAGAAGCCGGCCCCCGTCGAGCGGGAACGCGGGCACCAAATTGAAGACCCCGAGCGAGATGTTGATGTAGCCCAGCCACGACAGGGTCGCGGCCGCAAGGCCCGGATGTACGCCACCGCTTGCCGAGATTGAAATGACATAGAAAACCGCGCCGAGCACCAGGCTGGTGAGAGGGCCAACAAATGTGAAAAGTGCTTGCGTGCCAGGAGAGTTGGTATCGCTGCTGAATCGTGATACGCCGCCAAACAGCCAGAGCGTGATCCCTTCGACCTTGACGCCGCGCCGCATCGCAACGATGGAATGAGCGAGCTCGTGTGCAAGCAGTGAAGCCAGGAACACGATGGCCGATATCACGCCGGCAGCCCAATAGGCGCCGGAGGGCTGGCCGGGTGCGGCTGACGGCAGGAGGCTGGTAGCGAGGCTCCAGGCGATGAGAGCGGCAACCACCAGGAGGCTCCAGTTGAAACCGACGTGGATGCCGGCGATTCGGCCCAGGCTGACGTTCTCGTTCATGCCTCTCCTATAGGTTCGGGCTTGAGCCCTTTGGTTCTGTTGGTCATAAGGGATGGTAGCCATTACAACTGGTCTCCTATCAATGGTTTGGGACCTGAACACCTGGCCGCGTGGCACCCGGTTTGATCCGGGTGCCAACGGTCTTGGGACTACTTTGCGTAGCGCTGGGTGAACGCGACCTCGCGCCAGCCGGCTCACTGCCCAACAATTCCTGCTTTCGACTCCCGCGAGGGAGTCGGACGGCGCCGTCAGTGACGTGACCGGTCCGCGTTAGGGTGTGGGCGTGAAAAAGCTGGTCAGTGCAGCCGCGGTCTCCTGAGGAATCTCTTCCGGGAAAAAGTGGCCTGCTGGCAAAGCAAAACCTCTCACATCATTTGCCCACGCGCGCCAGATCGCGATTGGTCCCCCGGCGTCCGAGTACCACTGACCGATCGGACCTCGATCACTCCACAGCACAAGCACGGGACACACGATGTGACGTCCGGCCAATCGATCCTCCGCGTCATGAACTTTGTCGAGCTTGGCTGCTGCCCGGTACTCCTCGCAGATGGCGTGAACGGACGCAGGCCTGCTCAACGCCTGGATGTAGGCGACCCGCACATCAGCCTCGAAGACATGGGGCGGTGAACCCCACTCCCCAAGCGCATGGTCAATGATCGCGTCGGGAACAGCGGAAAGTAGGCGCTCGGGTAGAGGCTCGGGTTGCGCCAGCAGCGACCAGGGCCAGAAGGCAGTCACGAACCTCGCGTCGGCCAGGTGCCAGGCATCTTGAGTTGGCACGATATCGAGGACCGCAAGGCCATCAACCCGCGTCGGATGGTCAAGCGCAAGACGATATGCAACGCGACCGCCACGGTCATGCCCGGCGACACTGAAGTTTTGGAATCCGAGGCGTGCCATCACAGCGACCATGTCCCGCGCCATCGCACGCTTCGAGTACGGCTCGTGATCGGGTGTAGAAGCCGGACAGCCGCTTTGTCCATAGCCGCGCAGGTCGGCGCAAACCACGGTGAAGCGGCGCGCCAACAGGGGCGCCACCCGCCGCCACATCAGGTGGGTTTGTGGGAAACCGTGAAGAAGCAGGATCGGCGGCCCGGCACCACCCCAGCGGACGAAAATGCTGGTTTCACCGGATTGCATCTCAGCCTCCGCGAACTCATCCTTCATGAGTCGCTTATGGCGATCTGACGACCTCCGATCCACGTTTCCACGACGTCAATCGCGTCAAGCTGCTCTACCGGCACCGACATCGGATCGGCCGCGAGGACAGCGAAGTCAGCGAGCTTGCCGGCTTCCAACGAGCCGACAAGCTCTTCGCGATGGGCCGCGTACGCGGCGCCAATGGTGTAGCCACGCAACGCAGTCAGCACATCGACACAAAGCTCTGGACCGCCGAGGACCGTTCCATTCACGGTTCGCCGATCGACCGCGGCTTGAACCGATTCCAGGGGTCGAGGCAGCACCACCGGCGCGTCGGAGGAGAGGACCAGCGGGATGCCGGCCCGAACGTACAACCCGAGCGGATTGAGCCCCTGGGCCAGGTCCGGGCCCACCGTTCGCGCCACCCCGTCGCCAAAAGCTCGGTGATGCTGCGGCTGCGAAACCGGGACGATGCTCGAGCGCCGCATCCGCCCGATCTCATCGTCCGTGGGCAATCCGCAATGCTCGATGGAATGCCTCATGTCTGCGCGGGGTCGCTCGGTCTGGGCCGCTTCGACCGCGTCGATGACCATGCCGATCGCGGTCGGCGATTGCGCATGGGTCGCGGTCTTCAACCCGGCAGCATGGGAACGTCGGATCAAATCAAGGAATTCCGATGGCTCGTGATAGAGGACGCCGTGGTTGTGGGGATCGGAGGCATAACCTTCTGGGAAGTACGCCGTGCAGGCGCCAAATGAACCGTCGGCGTAAAGCTTGATGCCCAGAATTGCGAGCTCATCATCGCCGAGGCGTCCGACGAGCCCGAGTCTAAGCAACTCATCCAGCAGCGCCGAGATCACGAGCATGTTGACGCGAATGGGCAACCGCTCGGCTTCTTTTGCAGCAAGGTAGGTCTGCAGCTCGCGCCGCGTCACCTGGGCGTCCACGACGGTCGTAATGCCGGCGCGCAAGAAGCTCTGCATCGCGAGGGCCAGCTGGTGGGCTGCGACATCCGGCGTTTCAGGGAGATGGATGTTCGGCCCATGGTTGCCGATCTTCACGCCGGTTTCTCCGGTCAACAAGTCGCAGGCGGCATCCATGACGAGCCCGTTCGGACGGCCATCGGGATGCCGTCCAATTCGGCCGCCGCGAGGGTCCGGCGTGTCGGCGGTGATGCCGTGCGTGGCCAGCCCGAAGGTGTTGATCGAACCGCCGTGGCCGCTCACGTTCATGATGTAGACCTCGCGATCGGTCGCCGCCACGTCCAGCTCGGCGGCAAGCGGCTCACGAAGCTCCTCCGTCACGCGCGGGTCAAATCCAAAAGCTCGCAGCGGCACCCCGGGCGACAACTGGTGCGCCTGCTCGTGGAGCGCCGCGATCAGCGCTGGAATCGAGGGAGCCACCCTGGGACTTACGTCCAGCCACGTCTGCGTCTGCCCAAGCATCAACGGATGGGTGTGGGCATCAACGAATCCCGGCATGAGCGTCCGGCCGCTCAGGTCGCGCTCCTCGCGATCTCGGCCGGCCGCCGCTCGACAGTCCTCGAGCGAGCCGGCTCTGAGGATGCGATCACCCAGGATTGTGATTGCCTCGACCCGGAGCGGCTCGGCCATGGTCAGGATTGGTCCGCCGCTGAAGATGATCGGCTTTGAATCCAATGGAGGCGCCGTCATTGGACCGCCTCCAGGAACTTACGAGTGCGCTCTTGCTGTGGGCTTTCGAAGAACTCGGTGGGCGGAGCGTCCTCGATGATGAGGCCGCCGTCCATCATGATGACCCGGTCGGCGACCCGTCTGGCAAAGCCCACCTCATGCGTGACGACCACCATCGTCATCCCTTCGTTGGCCAGCTCTTCCATGATCGACAGAATCCCTCCGACCAGCTCGGGGTCAAGGGCCGATGTCGGCTCGTCGAAGAGCATCGCTTTCGGATTCATGACCAGTGCCCGCGCGATCGCGACTCGTTGCTGTTGTCCGCCTGACAGCTCGCCCGGGAAATACTTAGCCCGTTCCGCTAGTCCTACGCGATCCAGCATGTTTTTCGCAATGTCGCGGGCCTCGGTGGGAGATTTGCCGCGGACTTCGGTCAAGCCGATCATGACATTGCCCACCGCCGTCAAGTGCGGAAAGA
Organism: Chloroflexota bacterium; assembly: GCA_005881275.1. GTDB lineage: Bacteria > Chloroflexota > Dormibacteria > Dormibacterales > Dormibacteraceae > 40CM-4-65-16. The sequence continues at coordinate 6,574 of VBEF01000062.1, read as the reverse complement.
GATTGAAGCGCTGGAACACCATGCCGATGTTCGAGCGCTCCCGCGCCAGTGTCGCCTCGGAAAGCGGCACCAGCCGGCCTCCCGACTCACGGACGCCGATCCGCTTGCCCTCCAGGCGCACCTCACCGCGGTCGACCGGCTCGAGGAGCGCGAGGCAGCGAAGCATCGTGCTTTTCCCGGATCCAGACGGCCCGAGTACAGCCTTCACGTCACCGCGATGGACGCCAAAGCTCACGCCGCGAAGGACCTCGTTGTGGCCGTATCGCCTGTGCAGGTCGATGGCTTCGAGTAGGTAGCCCTCCGACGTCGCGTGGGACGCGGCGACCGGCTCACCAAGGACGCTTTCGTCGAGCAGGTGACCGAGTGGCCGCGGTTCACTCATCGAAGGACCGCGAGCTGCCGGACACGACTAAGCGTCCCACGTCCGGTCGGCGCCTGGGAGCTCCACACGAACCGGCGCTCGATCTGCGCCTGGATGACCATGAAGATACTGACGAGGACGAGGTAATAGATCGCGGCCGCCGAGTAGTACTCGACAAATCGAAATGTCGAGGCTACGAGCGTTTGTGTCCGCGCCAAGAGCTCTTGAAGCGAGATCACGCTGGCCAGGCTCGTGATCTTGAGCATGGTGATGAAGTCGTTCGACAGAGGCGGAATCGTCACTCGGATCAGTTGCGGCGCGATCACCTTCGAGAAGACCTTGACCGGTGACATCCCCAGCGCCCGCGCCGCCAGTCGCTGGCCGTCATCGATGGAGAGAAGGCCGCCGCGGAAAATCTCGGCGGCGTACGCGGCTTCATTAATTGACAGGGCGATGGCGCCGGCGAAAAATGGCGAAAACCACTCGCCTCTGAAAGCCGGGATGAGCTGGGGCAGTGCATCCCAGACGAAGAGCAGCTGAACCAGCGTCGGGATGGCGCGAAAGATCCAGATGTAGCCCCACGCCACGGTCCGGACTGCCGCCACGGGGCTGCCACGCATCAATGCAAGCAGCAGCCCGAGCCCAAGTCCCGCGACCATCGAGACAACGGTGAGGCTGATCGTCAGCTCGACTCCCGTGATGAAGGCGGGCGACGTCAGCGCCTCGAAGAAGACCGCTGGTCTAAAGTCCACGTCCGCCTCTCAGGCTATGGCCCTTTTCCTTATTTGATCGCGTCCAGGACTTGTGGATCGAGCTGGTACTTCTTGGCCAAGTTGGCCAGGGTTCCATCGGCCTTGAGGGCGGCCAGCGCCTTCGTGAGCGCAGCCTGCATGTCGGACTTGTTCTTCTGGAAATAGATCCCATACGTTTCCGACTTGGGCATTGCAAAGCCGACCTCGTACTGACTGGGGTTTTTGAGCAGCCAGTCGGCCACGGCGGTATCGGTCTCCCACACTGCATCCACCCGCCCGACCACGATCTGCTGGAACTCGTCGGCGACCTTGGGGTAGCCGGCAATCTGAATCGCAGGCTTACCCGCGCTGGTGCAGGCCTTGCTCTGGTCGTTGATCCGCTGCTCGACAAGTCCGCCCGTCTGGATCGAGACCTTCTTTCCACACAGGTCGTCAAGCGATTTGATGTTCTTCGGGTTGCCCTTGGTGACCATGATCACGTGGCCGGTTGCCATGTAGGGCACCGCATCGGCCACGGCCAGCCGCTTCTGCGAGATGAAAAGTGCGGTCCAGACGATGTCGCAGCGGCCAGCGGTCAGATCGGGGATGAGCGCGTCAAACCCGGTGTTGCGGACGTTGAGCGTCAGACCGAACGCCTTGGCAACAGCCCGCGCGCCTTCGACGTCAAAGCCGACCGCCTGGTTGGGATCTGTGACTCCGGCGGAGGCGAAGTACTCCATGGGCGAGTACTCGATATCCACGCAGTCGCTGAGCTCGCCCGACTTGAGCAGACTTGTTGGCGGCGAAACCGAGACCTTCGTCTGAGATCCTGGGAAATGTAAGGTGTAATATATTGCCGTCCGGGAATCGTGTCAATGGGCCGGGAGGAAGCGTGACGCAGATCGAGCGGGTCAGTCTGAGGGAGCAGGTCCGGCGGGCCATCCGATCTGACATCGTGACCGGCAACGTCCGCTCGGGCGAAGTGCACACCGTCGGCGCGTTTGCCGAGCGGCTGGGCGTGTCGGCCACGCCGGTTCGCGAGGCCCTGCTCGACCTCGCGAATGAGCGCCTCGTGGAAGTGCTTCCCAACCGCGGCTTTCGCGTGCGCTCGTTGTCGAATCACGACCTCGACGAGCTGGTTGAGCTGCGCTTGATCGTCGAGGTGGCTGCGATCGATCGGCTCGCCGGCCGGCTCTCATCTAAGGAAGTCGAGGAGGTACGAGGCCGGGCGGAGCAGACGGTCGAGCACGCGAAACAGCGCGACCTGACTCGTTTCCTCGAGGCGGACCGGGAATTCCACCTAACCCTGCTCGGTCACCTCAAGAATCGACGCCTGGTCGACCTGGTAGCGAGCCTACGCGACCAGACACCTCTTCACGGCCTTCCCCACCTCGCCATCGACGTGCTTGTCAGGTCTGCCAAGGAGCACCTGGAGCTGCTCGATGCCGTCGCGCGCAACGACCCGCATGGCGCCCATCAGGCGATTGAGCGCCACCTCCGCCATGTGCGAGGCCTCTGGGCCGGGCGGGCCGAAGTGAGCGAGGATGCTTAAAACGGCTCGAGGTCTTCAGGTCATTACCGGCCGTGAGCTACGCGTGCTTATCGCTTCTGACATGTGCGAGATTTCTTGTGAGGTGATCGCGGCAGCCTCGGTCCTCACTGTCGACGAGGTTGACGCCCGCGCAAGCAGAAGCAGGTGATCTCCTGCGAGCGGTCGGGTTCAGAACCCATGCAGTCGAGCGACCTGAGGGTAGGAGGTGCCTAAGATCTCCCTGCAATGAGTGATGAACCACGCGGACCTGTCGACGCACTGGTCGTACCGCGCTTCGGCGGTCCCGCAACTTTTGCGCGGCTCCCTCGCCTGGATGAGGTCGAGCGGTGCGATGTCGCCATCGTCGGGGTTCCCTTCGACAGCGGAGTCACCTACCGCCCTGGCGCCAGATTTGGACCGAGCGCAATCCGCCAGGGATCGCGCCTATTACGTCCGTTTCACCCGGAGATGGGCACCATGCCGTTCGCTCTGCAGCAAGTTGCCGATGCGGGCGACATCGCGTGCAACCCGTTCATCATCAACGAGGCGATCTCCCAAATAGAGGCGGGGGCCGACGAGCTGCTGGGCAAATCCAAACACATCATTGCGCTGGGTGGCGATCACACCATCGCCCTGCCGCTACTTCGAGCGTCGTCCAAGAAATTCGGCAAGCTGGCGGTCGTCCATTTCGATACGCACCTCGACACCTGGCAGGGACATTTCGGGGTGTCCTACAACCACGGCACGCCATTTCGTCGCGCTTCCGAGGAGGGTTTGCTAAGGCTGGATCGATGCGTCCACGTCGGGGTGCACGGGTCCATTTACTCCGACCTGGACCTCGTTCAGGATGCGGAGCTTGGATTCCAGATCGTAAGCACCATGGACCTTCAAGATCGCGGTGTTGATGACGCCGTTGGTCGCATCAAACGTCGCGTGGGCGACGCACCGACGTACGTGTCAGTCGACATTGATGTCCTTGATCCTGCTCATGCCCCAGGGACCGGGACACCCGAGGCGGGCGGCATGAGTACTCGGGAGTTGCTGGCGGTGCTGCGCCGCCTCGTGGACCTCAATATCGTCGGGGCGGACGTCGTGGAAGTCGCGCCAGCATACGATCACGCCGAAATCACCGCGATCGCCGCGGCACATGTTGGATATGAACTCCTCGCAATATTCGCCCGGCGCTCAGGCCTTAAGTCAGGCGACGGTCCATCCGAGGCTGCGAGAGCAGTTAAGGCTCACCCGAGGGAGTAAGGAAGTGTCCTCCTGAACTCGGTTGCAGAAGCGTGCTGATGTGGCTGGGAGCTCCTAGGCTTCGGAAGCGGCGGGGACGCCTCCCGACTCCATTTCCGAGGCGAGTGTGGGTCCGGGCATGAGTCTGGACTCGGCGGACGCCGTGGTGGTGGGAGGCGGGGTGGTCGGCTGCTCCATCGCTTATCACCTTGCACGGCGCGGCGCGGAGGTCGTCGTTGTCGAGAGAGACACCCTCGGATCGCAGTCGACGGGCCATTGCGCGGGCGGGGTCAGGCGCCAGTTCTCCTCCAGCACAAACGTCGTCATGCAGCAGCTCTCGGTGCAACTTTTGGCGGGTCTCGAGGCGGAGACGGGCGTGGATCCGGAGTTCAGGCACATCGGCTACCTCTTCGTGCTCACGAGCGACCGCCAGGTCGAAGACTTCCGGCGCTTTCTACCGATGTGGCACGAGACCGGTGTCACCGACGCCCGATGGCTCGAGCCTCACGAGGTGCGCGAGCTCGCCCCGCTCATCCAGGGCGACGACATCCTGGGCGGCACGTTCTGCCCCAGCGACGGGATCGCCAGCCCGCACGCGGTGACTCTGGCTTATTCGGGAGCGGCGCGGCGGCTGGGGGTCAAGCTACTCGAAGGCGTCACGGTCGACGGCATCGTCCAGGAGGCGGGGCGCGTGCAGGCGGTGCGCACCACGGCGGGAGAGATCTCGGCCACCGCGGTTTTCAATTGCGCGGGTGCTTGGGCCGGTGAGGTCGGTGCCATGGCCGGGGTCGACGTGCCCGTGAAACCTTACCCGCGCAACATCTTCGTCACCAACCCAATGGCAGAGGTCTCACGCCGGCACCCCATGACAATCGATTTCGCGACGTCTTTCTACTTCCATCCCGAAGGCGATGGTTTGCTGTTCGGAATGGGAATGCCCGACGAAAAGCCTAGCTTCAACACCGACGTCGACTGGCAGGTTCTCGACGCCATGGCGGAGGTGATCGATCGCCGGGCGCCACGGCTTGGCACCGCCGGAATCCAGACCGCCTGGGCGGGCCTATACGAGATGACGCCTGACCATCAGCCGATCCTGGGTCCGGTCGATGGCCTCGAGGGCTTTTGGTGTGCTTGCGGTTTTTCCGGCCACGGCTTCCAGCAGGCGCCCGCGGTCGGGTACCTGCTCGCGCAGTGGTTCTCGGGTGAGCAACCTCAGGTGCCGCTCGACGTCTTCGCGCACCGGCGCTTCGCGACCGGTAACGTCGAACCGGAAAACAACGTCGTTTGATCTACGAATTCAGAAGGATGGGCTTGCTATGAGCACCAAGATCGCATCCGATCGGAAGATGAGAGTCGAAGAGATCCTCGCCGCGTTCGGCATGAAGGCTGGCGGAACGGTGACGGGCGTCGCGTATGGCGGTGCGTTTCACGATGACGCCTCAGGACCGCTGGTCGAAACGCGCGACCCGTCTACGGGCGACGTCCTGGCGCATGTCAGAACCGCGAGCCCAGACGACTGCAGGCGTGCGGTCACCGAGGCGCAGGAGGCATTCTCGCGTTGGCGGCAGGTGCCTGCACCTCACCGCGGCGAGATCGTGCGCAGGCTCGGTGACGGTTTTCGTGCGCGCAAGGAAGAGCTGGCCAGGCTCATCAGCCTGGAGAACGGCAAGATCCTGAGCGAGGCCCGCGGCGAGGTCCAGGAGGTCATCGACATCTGCGACCTGGCCGTGGGCCAATCCAGGCAACTGTTCGGCAGAGAGATCGCGTCTGAAAGACGCGATCACCGGCTGGTCGAGCAGTGGCATCCGCTGGGCGTGGTCGGGATCATATCCGCGTTCAACTTTCCGGTCGCGGTCCCGGGCTGGGGCTGGGCGCTGGCCCTCGTCTGCGGCAACACGATCGTCTGGAAGCCGTCGAGCCTGACCCCGTTGATCTCCATCGCCGCGCAGCAGATCTTTCACCAGGTGACCGCCGGAACCGAGGCGGAACGGGTGTTCAGCCTGGTCATCGGCGGTGGAAGCTCGATCGGCGAAGTGCTGCTCGCGGACGAACGCGTGCCCCTGATCCAGGCCACTGGTTCGTGCGCCCTCGGCGAGCGCGTGTCGGTCGCGATGGCCAAACGATCAGGACGCGCGATTCTGGAGCTCGGCGGCAACAACGCGGTGATCGTGCTCGCCGACGCGGATCTGAAGCTTGCTCTGCGTGCGGTCGTGTTCGGGACTGTCGGTACCGCCGGCCAGCGCTGCACCAGCACCCGCCGCCTGATCCTGCAGCGCCCGATCGCAAAGCGCTTCCTGGAGCAGGTGGTCGCGGCGTACAAAACAATCGGAATCGGGGATCCGCTGGACGACTCCACCCTGATGGGCCCGCTCGTTTCGCGATCAGCCGTGGACGACTACCGCGAAGGACTGGCCGAGATGCAGCGTCAAGGCGGCCGGCTGGTCTATGGCGGCAAGGTGCTCGCCGACCGCAAGGGGTACTTTGTCGAGCCCGCCATCGTCCGTTCGAACGTCGACATGCCCATTTGCAAGGAGGAGGTCTTTGCGCCGATCGTCCATGTGTTCGAGGTGGACAGTCTGGAGGAGGCGATCGCCGTCAACAACTCGGTGCCGCAGGGCCTTAGCAGCGGCCTTTTCACGACCAACCTCGCGGCCGCGGAGCGGTGGCTCTCGGCCGTCGGCTCCGACTGCGGCATCGCAAACGTCAACGCCGGCACGT
>VBEF01000040.1 GCA_005881275.1 Chloroflexota bacterium | reverse complement strand
GGGGTGGAATGGACAGGGCGTGCCGGATGCTTGGGGGTTGTTCTGCCAACTGTTGCAGAAGCCCCTCTCGAAGCCGGAGTTGCTCACGAGGACGACGCCGCCGATCACGAGAAGCAGGATGACCACCAGGCCAAAGCCGCATCCGATCAGAACCGCGGGCAACGCGATGCTTCTCCGGCGGGGCTGAGCTTGCACGCCGATCGGCCGCCAGACGCTGCCGTCCCAGTACTGAAGACCGTCGTCGGAAATCCAACGTCCCTGGGCGTCCTGGGTGGGCACGGAGTAAGTGTATTAGCGAAGCAAGAAGCGCCAGTCGTTGCAGCGCATCCATGTCTGGATCGCTAGAGCGGGATGTTTCCGTGCCACCTTGGAGGTCGCTTGCGCTCTTTGCGCAGCCCGAGCCTCAGCGCGCGGATGAGCTCGCTGCGGGTCCGGCCTGGCTCGATGACGTCGTCGATGTACCCACGCTCCGCCGCGATGTACGGGTTGGCGAATCGCTCCGTGTACTCGCCTACGAGCTCACCCCTTCGCGCCGCCGGGTCTTCCGCCGCAGCCAGCTCGCGGCGGAACAGGATGTTCACCGCGCCTTCCGGTCCCATGACGGCGATCTCGGCCGTCGGCCAGGCCACATTGAAATCGGCCCTGATGTGTTTGGAGCACATGACGCAGTAGGCGCCGCCGTAAGCCTTGCGGGTGATCACCGTCAGCTTCGGCACGGTGGCTTCGCTGAAGGCGTAGAGCAGCTTTGCGCCATGACGGATGATGCCGCCGTACTCCTGCGACGTACCCGGCAAGAATCCGGGCACGTCGACGAACGTGACCAGCGGGATGTTGAACGCGTCGCAGAACCTGACGAATCGCGCGGCTTTGTCGGAGGCGTTGATGTCCAGCGCGCCGGCCATTACTTTCGGCTGATTCGCGACGATTCCGACCGAGTTCCCGTCGAGGTGGGCGAAGCCGACGACCATGTTCATCGCGTAGTACGGCTGCACCTCGAAGAAGTCGCCTTGATCGACGACCATTCCGATCACATCCTTGATGTCGTAGGGCTCCTTCGGATTGTCCGGGATGATCGTGGCGAGCCCGGGCTCGGCGCGTTCAGGGTCGTCGGTGGGGTCGACCCGAGGCGGCTGGTCTTCGCGGCTCTGCGGTATGTATTTGAAGAGGTTGCGGACCTGGGTGAAGCACTCCTCTTCACTCTCAGCCAGGAAATGCGCGACACCCGACTTGACGTTGTGCACCTCGGCTCCGCCCAGCGAGTCGAACGTGACGTCCTCGCCCGTGGTGACCCGTATGACTTCGGGGCCTGTGATGAACATGTAGCCGACCCCGTGCACCATGAACGTGAAGTCGGTGATCGCCGGCGAGTAGACAGCACCGCCGGTGCAGGGGCCGAGGATCAGGCTCAGCTGGGGGATCACGCCGCTCGCCTCCACGTTTCGCCAGAAGATCTCGGCGTATCCGGCCAGGGAGACAACACCTTCCTGGATGCGCGCGCCGCCCGAGTCGTTGATTCCGATGATCGGGATCCGGTTGGTCAGCGCGAGATCCATCACCTTGATGACCTTCTCGGCGAAGACCTCGCCCAGCGAGCCGCCGAAGACGCTCGCGTCGTGGCTGAACAGCATCACGTCGCGACCGGCGATTCGGGCCATGCCGGTGACTACGCCATCGCCGGGGATGCGTTTTGCCTCCAGCCCGAAGCCGCCCGCGCGATGGGTCGCGAAGAGATCGATCTCCTCGAACGAGTTGCGGTCGACCAGTCGCGCAATGCGTTCACGCGCCGTGAGCTTGCCCTTGGCGTGCTGTCGCGTGAACGCCTCGGCGTCACCGTGGCCGGCTTCGTATTTCCGCTGGCGGAGCTCGTTGAGCGGGTCGACCTTGCGGTGGCGGGGCGGGGTCGCCATCAGCGCTGAACGAACATCCAGCGATGACCTTCGAGGTCTTCGGCCCGGTAGCGCTTGCCTTCTTCGCCCGACTCGAGCGGCGACAGGACTGTCGCCCCTGCGGCCCTGGCGGTTCCGTAATGCGCCTCGATGTCGTCGACGTAGACGAGCACGCCGTCCACGATGTACGGGACCTCCGACCACTTGCGCGCGGCCTCGCTCTCCTCGCGATGCCGCTTCGGACCGTGGTAGTGGGGCGAGGGCGTGGCGAGCATGATCAGCCCATCGCCCGCCTCCATCTCGCCATGGCTGAGCCGGCCGCCATCGCCCAGGAACCGCGCCCGCTCGCGAAAGCCAAACGCACGTGCCAGCCAGTCCATGGCCGCCGGTCCGTTTTCGTACGCGATCATCGGAATGACGGCGGGATACTTGTTCATCACGCGGCCTCCCCCGGGCGGTATTCACCGAAAACGCCGCGCAGCACGCGGCAGCATTCACCGATCGTCATATAGTCCGCGAGCGCGGCCTTGAGGGGCGGCATCAGGTTGTCGGTTCCCCGCGCCGCACGCTCGAGCTCAGCGAGGTGCCGCTCGACCGCGGCTTGCGAACGCCGCGCGCGCAGCTTCTTCAAGGCCCGCGACTGCGCGACCTGGTGGCGCGGGCTGATCTTCATGATCTCGACGGGCCGCGAATCGGTTTCCGTGTAACGATTGACGCCGACCACGACGCGCTCACCCGATTCGATCCGCCGCTGCAGGCGGTAGGCGCTGTCGGAGATGCGGCGCTGCGTCCAGCCGGACTCGATGCAGCTGACCGCGCCGCCCATCTCGTCGATCTCGGCCATCATCGCGAGCGCCTCCGCCTCAACACGGTCGGTCAGGCTCTCCAAGTAATAAGAGCCGCCAAGAGGGTCCGCCACGAGGGACACGGCAGACTCGTGACCGATTACCTGCTGAGTGCGCAGCGCGATCTCGGCCGCGTTCTGCGACGGGAGACCAAGCGCCTCGTCATAGCCGTTCGTGTGCAGCGACTGAGTTCCGCCGAGGACAGCGCTCATGGCCTCGAGCGTCGTTCGGACGACGTTGTTGAGGGGCTGCTGTGCCGTCAACGTCACGCCGCCGGTTTGGGTGTGAAAGCGCAGCGCCTGCGAGCGCGGGTCGTGGGCGTGAAATCGGTCCCGCATGATGCGCGCCCACATCCGGCGTGCGGCCCGAAACTTCGCCACCTCCTCGAAGAAGTCCATGTGACAGGCGAAGAAGAACGAGACGCGTGGAGCGAAGTCGTCCACCGAAAGTCCTGCGGCCTGCGCCGCTTCGACGTACGCGATGGCGTGGCTCAGCGTGAGCGCGATTTCCTCCGCGGCCGTCGACCCCGCCTCGCGCATGTGGTAGCCGGAGATCGAGATGGTGTTCCAGTTGGGGAGGCTTCGCGCGCAGTAAGCGAAGAGGTCGGTGATGAGACGCATGGACGGTTGTGGCGGAAAGATGTACGTGCCGCGCGCCGCGTACTCCTTGAGGATGTCGTTCTGCACGGTGCCGGTGATCTTCGCCGGCGGGGTTCCTTGCTTTTCCGCAACGAGCTGGTAGAGCAGCAGCAGCATCGAAGCGGTGGCGTTGATTGTCATCGAGGTCGAGACCTCGCCGAGTGGAATGTCCTTGAGCAGGATCTCCATGTCCTCGAGCGAGTCGATCGCGACTCCGACCTTGCCGACCTCGCCGTCGGCCATCGGATCGTCGGAGTCGTAGCCGATCTGCGTCGGCAGGTCGAACGCGACGGAAAGCCCCGTCTGGCCCTGCTTGAGGAGGAACCGGTATCGCTTGTTTGATTCGGCCGCGGTGCCGAAACCGGCGTACTGCCGCATCGTCCACAGCCGGCCGCGATACATGTTCTTGTGGATGCCGCGCGTGAATGGGAACGTCCCCGGCAGCGGCTCTTCACCGTCTCTATCCGTCGCCGAATAGACAGGCTTCAGTGGCAGGCCGCTGTCGTTTTGGATTTCCGTCATGTCTCGACGAACTCCGTGAGGACGCCGCCAACGCTCTTTGGGTGAATGAAGGCGATGCGCGTTCCATGCAGGCCGATCCGCGGCTCCGCGTCGATCAGCTCGAGACCGGCGGCTCGCGCATCAGCCATCGCTTTGTCGATGTCGTGCACCGCCACCGCGATGTGGTGCAAGCCCGGTCCTCGTTTGGCGAGAAACTTGCCGACCGGCGTGTCCTCACGCAGCGGTGAGAGGAGCTCGACCTCGGCGCCGCCGGCACGGAGAAAGGCCGCCGCCAGTCCGTCCGCCTCATTGGACGCTCGGTGCATCAGCTCGGCGCCGAACAGGTCCGTGTAGAGCTGGATCGCGGCGTCCAGGTCCGCCACAGCCACTCCGACGTGATGGATCCGCATGGGGCCTCTATTGTCGCGAGCCACGCTCCACCCAGGGACGGCCTCTATTTCTCGTACCGATACCAGCCCTCGCCTGTCTTCCGTCCCAGCTTGCCTGCGTTGACCTTCGCCTCGAGCTGTTGCGACGGCCTGTATCGCTCGTCGCCTGTCGACCGATACATGTGCAGGCGGGCGTTGTAGGTCACGTCCAGCCCGCTGAAATCGCCCAGCCGAAAGGGTCCCATGGGCCAGTTCAGCCCCTTCTCGACTGCGATGTCGATGTCTTCGAACGACGCGACGCCTGCATCGAGCAAGCGATACGCCTCCTGCGTCGCCGCGTGAAGGATCCGGTTGACGATGAAGCCGTCGATCTCTTTGTTCAGCAGAACCGCGGTGCGGCCCATCGCACGAGCCATCGCCATCGCACGCCGGACGCTTTCGTCCGACGTTTGGGGACCGCGCACGATCTCCACAAGGTCCATCACCAGGACCGGATAGAAAAAATGCATGTTGAGGCACCGGTCCGGACGTCGTGAAACGTCCGCCAGCTTGCTGATGCCGATCGTCGAGGAGTTGCTGGCCAGTACCGCGCCGGCGGGCGCCAGAGCGCCAAGCTCACCAAATATCAATCGTTTGGTCTCGAGGTCCTCGAACACCGCTTCGATGACGAGCTCAGCGTCCAGCACCGCCTCGTGGAGATCCGTGGTCAACCGCACGCGACCCAAAGCCGCGTCGGCATCTTCGCCCGAGAGCCTTCCCTTCTCGACCCGCCTGGCCAGGTGGCCCTGGTTGGAATCGCGAGCCTTGTCTAGCTGCGCCTCGTCTTTGTCCTGCAGCGCGACTTCGATTCCGTGCAGCGCGGCTTGCTGCGCGATCTGCGCGCCCATGCTGCCGGCGCCCACGACAGCCAGCCGGCTCACTGCATTCAATACGTCCCGTCCATGTCGGGCTAGCCCGCCACAGAGAAGATGCGGGTGACCGAGTTCACGGTCGCCAGGTTGCCGAGCAGCCCGTCGATGCGCAGCCTGCGTCGCAGGAGTTTCATCGCGACCCCTCGCCCCACCTCGTCGTAATACACCGGCAGCCCGAACGGGCCGATCCTGAGGTTGCTGAGACTCATCACGGTGTCGGCCTCCGCGCGAATCGTGATGTCGCGTCGCGGCTGAAGGCCGTTGTGGACGACGAGACGGCCGCGCTGAAAATCGAGCGTCACGCCTTCGTCGATGTCGGTGACCCATATGCCGACGCGGGCGGCAAGGGCGTCGAAGTCTCTCCTCCGCTCTGCCCGGCTGTCGACGTTGGCTTCGATCAGCCCCCCGAGCATGGATGCGAAGGCGCTCGGCTCTGCATCAGCGAAGTCGACAGTCTTGGCCGTATCTAGCTCTCGTCGGGCCACCTGACCGGAACGCGGGTCGTGCACTCGGTCAGCTCCTGCGACGCCTTCGTATACCGGACGATGGTCGGCAAATCGCCCTTCAGCTTCAGCTTGCCCTGCAGCATGCCCTTGGTCGCGTCCAGCTCTTTGGTCGCCACCTGCTTCCAACGCGTGTAGGGAGCGGTGATCACGAACTGGCATGCCTGAGCTTCGGAAGGGGGTCCGACTTTGATATCGCGAGCCTCGCCGTCGAACAGGTCCATCACGACGCCCACCGAATCCGGAAAGTTCTTGTCCGGCTCGGCCTCAACGACCAGTCCGACCGTCCACTTCCACCCCCTGGCCGCCGCCTTGTACATCGCGGACCGGTTGACCTCATCCTTGAACTTCGAGGCCCATTCGTCCGAGCCAAAATCGACCGCCATGTTCGACCTCCTAGCCGTGCAGGAACCGCTGGCAGTGAAGGTTACCTATCCCGCGGATTACGATGGCCTCGAGATGAACGGGACCGCTGTAATCCAGATGCTGCTGAACGGGTCATTCAACATGCTCCAGGAGCGACTCGAAGCGATGACCGATGAGGAATGGGGCCAGCGCGCCCTGCCCGGAACGAGCAAGCTGGGATTCATCCTCTGGCACTGCGCCCGGATCATCGATTGGACGGTCCACTGCGCCTTCCAGGGCGTTCCTGAGGTCGCCGATCGAGCCGAGTGGAGGGAGCGTTTTGCGCCAGAGGCGTGTTATGGGGCAGGGATTCCGGACGCGCTCGCGGACAGGGTCGTCGATTCGACCTCTCGTACCGACGTGGCTCTGTACCTGGGCGAGGTCAAGATCGAGGTCGGAGAATGGTTCGCGCGCCAGAACGATCAGACCCTTGACGCGGTTCCTCCGATGAAGGCGAACCAGGCAGGACGGCCGGGATACCTGGATCCCTCTGTATGGGCAGAGGTCGCCGACTTGAACGGGTTGCCTACCTGGCAGATCCTCGCCCGGCCTTGCGGAGCTCACATCAGACGGCATATGGGCGAATACGACGTGCTGCTTCAGGCGCTGCGCTCCCGCGGGGTCGTTACGCCTCGAGCGTGAAGCGAAGCGCGTTCTGACCGATGGCGATCAAGTCGCCATCGGAAAGCTGCTTCTCGATCACAGGCTCGCCGTTGACCTGCGTTCCGTTTGTGCTCCCGAGGTCGCTGATCCAGAACGATCCGTAACGGACCTCGATCCGGCCGTGATGGCCTGAGGTGGCAGGGTCGCCGACCACCACATCGTTGTCCGGTGCGCGACCGATGCTGACCATCTGGTTCGGCAGCGCAACGATCCGTCCCGAGAACGGTCCCGACTCAAAAGTCAGGAGAGCGGCGAAGCCCGAGCCCAACGCGATCTGCTCCGGCGGCATCGCCTGGAGCGACACGGTGCGCCTCGGGTCCGCATTGGGGTCGGTTTGCCGCCAGGCCGGGATCACCGAGGTGGCCTCCTCGAACGATCCTGGGTCGGTGCGCGAGCCGTTGCCGGAGGCGGCCGGGGGCGAGCTGGAAGGCCAGGCCACCAGAGTGGATCTCACATCGGCCTCCGGCTCGAGCTCGGCGACGGGCTCGGGCTCGGGCTCGGGTTCGGACGCCGGCTCCGGCGGGCGAGCCTCAGCCAGCGAGGCGGCCGGCTCGAGCTCGGGCTCGGGCTCGGGCTCCGGAGGAGGGGCTGGCGTCGGCTGCTCCGCGGGCTCGTCGAAGGCCGTCAGCTCCGGCTCTGTCGCAGACATCACAGGTTCCGGTTCAGCCGCCAGCGGCTCCGCTTCCATAAGTTCCGGTTCGGCTTCAGCGACCATCGGCTCGGCCTCGGCTGGTTCCGGCTCGCTTTCAGCCGCCACCGGCTCCGCTTCCGTAACTTCCGTTTCAGCCCGGGCGATGAGCGGTTCAACCGCATCGGCCTCGTATGCCGGCTCGGTTTCCGGTTGGGGTGGCGGCTCCAGGTCGACCTCTTGCGCAGGCGCCGCTTCCGCCACCGGGGGAGCGGGTTGGGCCTCCAGCTCCGCAGCCGATTCGTCGGCCACATCGCCGGGAACGGGCAGATCGGGCAGGGCTTCAGGCTCGACGATCGGCGCCTCGGCCGTCGCGAAATCGGGCACCGAAGGCTGAATCACCTCGGGCTCGACTGCGATGGCTCCGGAGTCCAGTACCGGAGCGGGCTCAGGCGGCCTCGACGTGATGGCGACGGTCTTGGCCCACTCCCGCGACGCTTCAGCCGGCACAGGGAGGATTTGCGTCTCCTCCTCAGGGGCGGCTCGATCCACTGGGGCGGTGCCGAGGTAGCGCTCGAACCAGGCCCCAATCCGGCGCAGGCGCTCGACGCGCCTGTCGGGCCGTCCGTTGCGTGAGAGATCGTGCGATTCCTCCGGAAAGCGGACGAGCTCGACCGTCTTGCCCAACAGTCGCATCGCACCAAACAGCTCCTCCGACTGCGACATCGCGCAGCGAAGGTCCATCTCGCCCGCGGTCAGCAGCAGCGGGGTGTGCATGTTCTGCACGTATCGGATCGGTGACCTGCGCCACAGCTCGTCGAGGTCCGGCCACGGCGGTGGCCCCATCTGGAGCATGCCCCAGAGCACGATGTCGTGCTGCGAGTACTCGCTCACCAGGTTGGATATCGAACGCATTGCCACCGCGGCGCCGAAGCGATCCGTGTGGCCGATGATCCAGTTGGTCATGTAGCCGCCATACGAGCCGCCGCCCACTCCCAGACGCTTGGTGTCGATGTAGCCGGTGCGCTCGATGACCTGGTCGAGCGAGCTCATGATGTCGATGTAGTCCTTGCCGGCCCAATCGCGCACGACCTCGCGCCGGAAACGCTCCCCGTAGCCGTCGGAGCCGCGCGGGTTCATGTAGAAGACGACGAATCCCATGCCCGCCAGGATCTGCAGCTCGTGGAAAAAGGTCCATCCGTACTGGGCGTGCGGTCCGCCGTGGATCTCGAGCACCGCCGGGTGCAGCCGGCCTGGGTCGTGTCCCGGCGGCTTGAGCACCCATCCCTCGAGCTTCCATCCGTCAGGAGCTGTGAAGTAGTGCTGCTCAGGCTCGGCGATGTAGCGGTCGTGCAGCCACGGATTCAAGTCCGTGACCCGAGCCTCGGCACCGTGCGCGAGCATGAAGAGCTCACCCGGATCACGCGCATCCGAGGCGCAGAACGCCAGCACCCCCGAGGCGGTGTCGAAGTCATAGATTCGTCGCTGTCCGCCGGCCTCCTCACGCAGATTGCCTTCGAGGTCCACAGACTGGACGGATGTCACGCCGGGTCCGCTAGCCAGGAAGTAGATGCGCTGACCCGCAGCGTCCCAGCGGATCCTGGTCGCGTGGCCCGCCCGCATGTCGTTGATGACCGAGTCGGTGACAGCCAGGTCGAAGCTGGCGGTCAGGCAGTGTGGGCCGCCCCCGGACAACGGCACGACCCAGAGCCGCTCCAGCAGGCCGACGTCGAGCCCGTTGGGCGCGATGAAAGCGATCTGGTCTCCCTTGGGCGACCATATGGGCGAGCTGAGGTAAAAGCCTCCCCCGAGACGCACCCGGGTGCCACCGAGGTCGACGAGGTACAGGTTGAGCTCGCGCTGCAGGTCGGAGCCGGGTTCGGCGTTGCCGGCCACCACCAGTCGCGTGCCGTCAGGCGACCAGTCGAAGTCCGTGACGTCCCAGGCGCCGCTCGTCAGCTGTTTGGCCTCGCCGCCGGATACGGAGACGACGAACAGGTGGTGATAGCGGCCGTCGACGTAACCTAGGCCGTCGTGCTTGTAGTCGAGCCGGCGCACGACCCGGGCAACGGGCGGCCGGCGGAGCTGCTCCCGGCCTTCCGGGGGCCGCGGATCGTCCACCACCGCCTCAGGGTCCGATTGGACCGTGCCGATGAACGCGACGCGGCTGCCGTCAGGAGACCACTTCGGCGCCGAGGCGCCCTCCGGCACCGCGCTCAGCTGCTGAGCGGTCCCGCCGGTTGTGATGTCTAGAACGAAGAGCTGGTCTGCGGCCCCGCTCTTGCTCAGGAACGCGAGCTTGCGGCCGTCGGGAGCCCATTCGGGGGAGTGGTCTCGCTGCGCGCCTCCAGTCGCTCCGATCGGCTCCGGGTCGAGCAAACGGCGGACCACGATCCGGCTGCGGTTCTGCCGGGAGCTCGCGTCCGCCCAGCCGACCTGATATGCGACCCGCTCGCCGTCTGGGCTCAGGCGAACATGGTCGATCCAACGAAAGCGGTAGAGATCTTCGGCGGTTAGCGGGGCAGCCATACCGACCGGAGGATGCTACCAGTAGAACCGATTTTCTACAGTTCCCGCGTACCTTTCCCTGGTAAACGAAGGCGGCAAAGATCGATGTTGCAGGTGTCAGGATGACGAGACGGGAAGCGGCACTCCATGGTTTCGGCTGGGGAGTCGTCGCCGGCCTGGCTCTCGTGGGGCTCATGTACTACGCGGGCGCTTTCCTGGGACTGCGTCCGCTGCCGCAGCTTCTCAACGAACCACTGCTCTCGATCATGCCCGGCTTCGTCTTCGGCTTTCTGATCGACACCCTGCAGCACGCGGGCAAGGTGGTGGAGGAGCTCGGCCTCATCGTCTTGATGGTCCTCGCGCTAGGAGCGCTTGGCGCGGCCAACTCGGTGGCCGGCCTTCGGTGGACCTCGCGGTATGTGCCTTTCGCATTCGCGGCAATCGGTTGGGTCGTGGTCGCCGCCGCGCTGCTGCCGCTCGGCGGATCGGGTTGGCTCGGACTCAACGACGGACCCGCGACTCCTTTGATCTGGATGGCGCTGTTCGCCATTTACGCCGTGGTTCTCCAGTACGGCGAGCAGCCGGCGCCAGGGCTGGACCCGGGCCGCCGACGGCTGCTCAGCGCGGTGCCGCTCGCCATCGGTGCAGTCAGCCTCGGAGCGCTGGGCCTCCGCCTTCTGCCTGACTGGTACCAGGCGATCTTCAAGGCCCCTGAGTCCGGCATGCGGGGGATCTCCCCTGCGATCACCCCGGTCCAGAACTTCTACGTGGTTTCGAAAAACTTCGGAGATCCGGTTGTGGACGGACAGACCTGGCAGCTCCGGGTTGGCGGACTGGTCGACCGCTCCATGAACCTGTCGCTCGGCGAGCTGCGCGGGCTTACCGCCGCCGACGAGCTGGTGACTCTCGAGTGCATCAGCAACAATGTCGGCGGCGAGCTCATGAGCACCGGCTCGTTCCGCGGCGTCCGCCTGCGCGACCTGCTCGCGATGGCGTCACCGCAGTCGAGGGGAACCTGGGTCGCGTTTCGGGCGCGCGACGGATACACGGAGAGCCTGCCCTACAAATTGATCCAGGGCGCGCCGGAAATCCTCGTCGCGTACGAGCTCGACGGTGCGCCGCTCCCGATGAATCACGGCTTCCCCGCGCGCATCCTGATTCCAGGCCATTACGGCATGAAGGGCCCGAAGTGGCTGGAGAGCATCGAGCTCGTCGACCAGGAGGCCAGGGGTTACTGGGAGCAGCAGGGCTGGGACCACAACGCCGTGGTCAAGACGACCGCGCGGTTCGACGTGCCGCGCGACGGCGACATCCTCAAAATCGGCGCGCTGGAGATCGGCGGCGTTGCTTTTGCCGGGACGCGGGGCATCGCCAAGGTGGAGTACACGACCAACGGCGGATCCAGCTGGGACCTCGCACGGTTCGACCAGCCGCTCTCACCTTTGACGTGGGTTCTGTGGCGAGCGACCTGGACACCGGCGAAGGAGGGTTCTTACCAGCTCACGGTGCGGGCGACCGACGGCGGGGGTAAGGTTCAGGACTCAACCAGCGCACCGAGCTACCCGAGCGGGGCGAGCGGCTACCACTCGGTGCAGGTAAGCATCTCTAAGTAGACCGGTCCAGCAGCTCCTGGACGATCTCCCTGTCGTGCGTGACCGACACAAAGTGTCCCTCGCCGTGCCACACGCGCAGGTCGACCTTGGGAATGCGCTCCGCGACGCGGCGGGCCGCTGAGAGTGGCGCATTCATATCGTCGTCGCCGTGCCACCATGTAACGCGAGTCCGAACCTGCCCTGGATCAAAGTCCCAATCGCGGTGCATGGCCATCGACTCGTCGGTCCATCCCTCGGCCCCTTGCTTGAGCGCTTCGGCGAGATTGCCGCGCGACATGCGCTGCCAGGCGGGGTCTTCCATCAGGGCTCTGTCTGTCGCCGGTGCATCACTCAGCACCCCCGGCATGCCTTCGTCGCTCAGCAGCCGAACGCGAACCTGGGCCAGAAAGTCGTGGAGCTCTTGCCAGCCCTGCTCCGCGAGGGCGTAGCCCTGCGCATTCACCCCGACAAGGTGGGCCACCTCGTCTGGCGCCAGGGGACTGGCGCCGACGACCACGGTGATCGCCGATACCCTTGCCGGGTGTCGCGCGGCAAGGGCAAGCACATGCGGCCCGCCGCCGCTCGTGCCCATCGCTGGGATGCGATCGATGCCGTGATGGTCCAGCAGCGCCGCGAGATCGTCCGCCAGGTCCGCGATGCCGCGTTCGGGTTTGCGCGTGGATCCGCCGAACCCCGGCCGATCCGCCATCAGATACCTGACGCCGAGGTCCCGCTGAACGCTCGGATCATGGTTGCGCTGCAGGCGTGAGGATGGGGTGCCCTGGATCCGGAAGACAGGAATGCCGTCCGGATCCCCCCACCACCGCCACGTGAGCTCGCGTCCATCGGGCAGCGTGAGCACGCCGTCTTCGTAGGCCAGACCGTCCTCGGTCGCCAATAGTCTCTTCACTTCATCGCCCATAAGGCTTTGAACGTGTCCCATCCCATCCTGAACAAACCCTCTTTGCGCAGCATCTTGAGGATGTTGTTCTGCTTGGCCCACTTCGACTTTCCGTCGACGCGGAAGAATTCGTCGAGGGCCCGATCCAGCACCTGGGGGTACTTGGTGAGCATCTGAGGGTTGTGCTCGAGCAGCGGCACCGCTTTGTCGTACTTCTTCATGTCGGCCATGATCCAGGAGTGGTCGAGCCTTCCCCGGTACTCGGCCAGCCTCGTCTCCGAGAAGTCTTCCAGCTCCTTGCAGCGGATCACCGTTTCTCCCGCTAGCCGGCCCGACTCCATGGCCAGGTTCGAGCCTTCGCGATGGACCGGGTTGGAAAGCATCGCCGCATCGCCGCAGACGAGATAACCCGAACCGTAGACCTTGGGGATGCCGCGATAGCCGCCTTCGGGGATGAGGTGCGCCAGATATTCGACCGTCTCCGCGCCTCGGAGCAGAGGTTTTACCGCCGGGTGCTGCTTGAAGTGCTCCATCAGATCGTTCGGCGTGCGCAGCGTCTTGTTGAACTCGCTCAGCAGCGCGCCGCCTCCAACCGACAGGGTGTCGTGGTTCGTGTAGATGAACATGAAACCGGACATGCCCATCGTCGAATCGCCGAAGCACTCCACCGTGCAACCCTCGCCAGACTCGCAGTTGAACCGCTCCTCGATGAGGCCTGGATCGAGCTGCATGATCTCCTTGACCGCCATCGCGACTTCGTTGGGTCGCAGCTTCCGCCGCAGAGGCGTTCCGTTTATCACTGTCCGCTCGAGCAGGCCGGTGCCGAGTCCGATGCCCTCGCACACGATGACGACGTCGGCGTAGACGTCGTCGCCGCGTCCAGTGCCAACGCCGATCACGCGACTGTTTTTGACGATCAAACGGTCGACCACCGTCTCCGGCACCACCAACGCGCCCGCCTTCTCGGCCTGCTCGGCAAACCATGCGTCAAAACGCGCGCGCAGCACGGAGTAGGAGTGCGGATGGGCGCGGTTGCGGATGTTCTTGTAGTCGAAGCTGATGGCGGCATCCGGCGTCATCAGCCACCGTCGCTCCTCGATGATCGGCCGCTCCAGCGGAGCCTGCTTCCAGTCGTCGCCTACGATCTCTTCGAGGTAGTGGTTGTACAGGATGCCGCCCATCACGTTTTTCGACCCGGGCTTCGCGCCGCGCTCGAGGAGCGCCACCTGTAGACCGGCCTTGGCCATCGTGATCGCTGCCGCGGTGCCGGCCGGTCCGGCGCCGACCACGACCGCGTCGAACTTCTCCTCGTCAGCCATCGATGTCACAGCCCATTTGGCAAATTGAAGCTCATCGGGCTGACCGGCGGCGTGGGGTCTGGGAAGTCGACGGTGGCGGGTATGTTTCGCGACCTTGGCGCGGTGGTCCTGGATGCCGACCAGGCGACCCACGATCTGTACGAGCCGGGGAGTCTCGCGTTTGACATGATCGAGGGCGAGTTCGGTCCGGAGTACATTCGCGACGGTCGCATCGACCGCGCACGGTTGGGCGAGCTCGTGTTCAACAATGCGGATGCGCGGCAGAAGTTGAACGCGATCATGCATCCGCTCGTGCGCGAATGGATGGCCGCGCGCACAGCCGAGGCTTTGATGCACGGGGCCTCGGTCGTTGTCCACGATGTGCCTCTCCTTTACGAGAGCGGACTCGAGAGCATCTATCCCGTCGTTGTGTTTGTTTATGTGCCGGAGGAATTGCAGGTGCGGCGGCTGGTCCAGGAGAGGGGGCTGCCCGAGGACCGCGCTCGGGCGATGCTCGCGGCGCAGATGCCGATCGATCAAAAGCGGGACCGCGCCCAACACGTCGTCGACAACAGCGGGACCCGCGAGGAGACGCGCGAGCAGCTGCAACATCTCTGGCCGCTTTTGACTAGATAGCGCCGGAGGTTTTCAACTCCTCGAGTTTCGTGCCTTCTATCCCCAGCTCGGAGAGGATCTCAGCGGTGTGCTCGCCGAGGCGAGGCGCGGCGCGGCGGCGCCAGCCCTCGCTCATTCGGACGGCGGGCCGCACCTCCACTCCCGTCTCGTGCGTTTCGATCAGCCGCCGCGCCGCAATCTGCGGATGCGATGCGACCTCGTCGATGTCGAGCACGGGCTCGCAGCAGGCGTCGAGCCCGGCCAGCTTTTGCTGCCAATCGATGCGCGTGCGCGACGCGAAGATCTCCTCCACCGCGACATGGACCGAGTCGTCTTCTGAAAACTGCAGATCGACGAGGTCCGGCCGCTCGAGTGCGCCGCACAGCGCCGACCAGAACTTCGGCTCGAGCGCCGCCACGCTGAAGTATCCGCCCCCCTTGCAGGCGTAGACGCGATAGCAGGCAAAGCGTCCGGCCAGGCGCTGCTCACCGCGGGCGACGGTCTCGCCGCCCGCATGCGTGGCGAATGCCATCGCCAGCCAGCTGACGGCGCCGTCGGTCATCGACGCATCGATCCAGCGTCCCTCGCCTCCCCGCTGCACTCCGACGATGGCGCCCAGGATCGCGACCGCCGGCTGCAGTCCGCCTCCACCGATGTCGGCGACCTGGACCGAGAGCGGAACCGGCGGACCCTCTCGGTCACCGTTGAGGCCAAGCGCGCCCGCCGTGGCCATGTAGTTGAGGTCGTGTCCCGCGCGCGAGGCAAACGGCCCGTCCTGTCCGTAGCCGGTGATGGAGCACATGATCAGCCGCGCGTTCCGCGAATGCAGAACGTCCCAGCCAAGACCAAGCCGACCCATGACGCCGGGCCGGTTGCCTTCGACCAGCACGTCCGCGCCGTCGACGAGTTGAAGCAGAAGATCGCGGCCGGCCTCCGACTTGAGGTCCAGCGTCACGCTCCGCTTGTTCCGGTTGATGGCGTTGAAGAGGGCGCTTTGACCATCGACCAGCGGGGGTGTCCACCGCATGTAATCGCCGCCGCCGGGCTCTTCGATCTTGATCACGTCGGCGCCCATGTCAGCCAGGAGGAGCGTGCAGTAGGCTCCCGGCAGGAGCCGTGTCAGGTCGAGCACGCGGATCCCCGTCAGCGGCATGGCGAGTTCAATTGTGCAGGCGGTCCGCACGGTCGTACGTTGGTAGGAGACTTTCGATGGCCGGCCGTGCGTTAATACGGCATGGAAGACACGCGTCGCAGAATGCGTCCCAATCCACACCTTGGCGAGATGACCATCAAGGTCCCGGCGCCGTTTGCCGGGATCTCCGACCTGGGGTTCACAGCCCAGTACCGGGCGCAGAACTTTAACGAGCCTCAACGCGACGTGCCCCTGCTGTTCGAAGGGCCTCCGCCGCCCATGCGAAGGCTGGCCGAGATTTTGCTCCAGCTCACGGAGACGCATTCGACGACCTACCTATGGTCGGCTCCGGTGATGCTGAGCGACGAGGTCGTCGTCCTCGCGTATCGCGACCGAAGCGTTGCCGGAAAGGAGCTGTCCGACGGCGCGCGAATCGCCGACTACGTGATGAACCTCGTGCGCCCGGTGGTCTTCACGTTCCTCCACGACTGCGCGGTGATCGCGCACCTACGCCTGTCCGAGAAGATCGAGATGCGCGTCAGCGCGGAAAGCCGCTCGGTCGTCGAGTTCGCGCTTCCGCTCCAGGACATCGTCCAGCCCAACGGTGAGCGGCTCCTTTGGGGAGTCGCGTAAGCAGCCTACGGGCTCGGTGAGACGCTCGGCGACGCAGACGGCGAAGCCGAAGGCGTAGGCGTCGGACTCGTCACGCTGCTCGCCCGGGCGCTGCTTGTGGTGGTAAGGCTCGGAGCAGCCACCGGGCCCGGACCCTGGTTGGCGAAGTAGAGGGCGAGCGGGACCACGATCATCCCGGCGATGACGGTTAGAACGAACGTCACCGCTCCCCACTCCCGACGCAGCACAGCCCAGTTCACGAGTCGTCGATTCTACTTAGATCCAGACGTGGCCATCAGGCCGGATTCATTCCGGCCGCCACCCCGCGTCCCCCTACCAACCTCCACCATGCGTTGCGTGTGGAGGAGGGGGTTCCGCGGGGGAGCAATCAGTAAGGCCGCATCCTTGCCGCGCTCCGCGCGCGACATCAGTCCTCACCCGCGATTAGAAATCGTCATCCAGACGTTGCCATCAGGCCGGATTCATTCCGGCCGCCACCCCGCGTCCTCTTTCCATTCGCCACCGGGCGATGTGTGTGGAGGAGGGGGTTCCGCGGGGGAGCAATCAGTAAGGCCGCATCCTTGCCGCGCTCCGCGCGCGACATCCGTCCTCACCCGCGCTCTAAAAATCGTCGTCGCTGGCTGCGCCTTCCTCTTCCTTCTTCTTGCGCTGGTTCAGGAGCCGGATGAAGTCTTGCGCCCGCGCGAGCGCTTTCCAACGCTCCGGGAAGAAGTCTTGGACCAGGATTTGGCGGTCCGGCTGCTGGTAGACGGTGACGCACCATTTGTTGAGGGTGCGCGAGACTTCGACCTCGAAGTCCTTCTCCGCGGTCTCATACCGAACAACTTTGTCGTCGTCGAACCTTCTTCTTCCAGAAACAGCCATAGGTAATTCACTCGGGCAGGGATGCGGCTCATTGAGCGTATTCCGATTATAGGCTCCGAAACGGGCAGTCTCCGGACTAGGTGTCGCGCAGCTCCTGGAGGAGCGGCAGGAGCTGTTCCCGGAGTCCTTCCCGCTTCATCGCCAGCATCAGGTTGGCCCGCAGGTAACCCGGCACGGTGCCCGTGTCGTAGTAGTCGCCCGTGAACTCCAGGGCCACCACAGGCTCCTTGCCGAGCACGTGCTTGATGGCGTCCGTCAGCTGAATCTCCTTACCGGCGCCCGGCTCGGCCTGGTCGAGCGCGGCGAACACCGCCGGGGTCAGGACGTAGCGACCGAGGATCGCCAGGTCAGACGGCTCGGTGCCGGGCTCTGGCTTCTCGACCATGTCGGTGACCTCGTGGATGCGCCCCTGGCTGCCGTTGGTGACGACCACGCCGTAGCGCCCGATCTCGCTGCGCGGAAAACGCCGAACGGCGATCACGGTGGCGCCCGTTTTGCGATGGGCCTCGATGAGCTGCTTCAGGCACGGCTCGTCGCCGAGGATGACGTCGTCCGCCAGCAGAACCGCGCAAGCCTCACCCTCGACCAGGCGCCGCGCAGTCCAGACAGCGTGCCCGAGTCCCAGAGGCTCTTTCTGTTGGATGTAGGTGATGTCGAGCTGGTTGCTAAGGTCGTCGACCTCGCTCAGGATGTGCAGCATGTCGCTCTTGCCGCGCTCCTCGAGGTAGTGCTCGAGCTCCAGCGAGCGGTCGAAGTGGTCGACGATCGCTCGCTTGCCGCCGCCGGTCACCATGATGACCTGCTCGATGCCGCTTGCGATCGCCTCCTCGACTCCGTACTGGATGGTCGGCTTGTCGACGAGCGGCAGCATCTCCTTCGGCTGCGCCTTGGTCGCGGGCAGGAAGCGAGTCCCGAGACCTGCGGCGGGAAAGATCGCCTTGCGCACTTCGCGAGTCGTCACGAACGACAATTTATCTCGTGGACGCGATCGAGGGGATTCGCCCGGGCCTGGAAGGGAGGCTCGAACGCGTCGTTGAAGGCGAATTGCTCACCCACCACGTCGGCGGCAAAGGCACGTTCTCGACCCCGGCCATGATCGGATTGATGGAGATCACCTGTCATCGCTCGATAGAACGCCTGCTGCCCGCAGGTCACACATCGAGGTCGAGTGCCACGAGGGCGACACACTTCTTGGCGACGGCATCCACAAGCGGGCTGTCGTCCCGGCCATGTTCTAGCCATGCAGTACTGGGACAACGTCACGCGCTCGTTCCGGATCGCCTGGAGGCATAAGTACCTATGGCTGATCGCGTTGTTCTCGGGCGAAGGCGGGGCCGGATTCAACTCCAGCTTCAACCAGGGCACCGGCAGCAGAACTGGCACCCCGAGCACCGCGCAGATACAGCAGCAGGTCACGACCTGGGTTAGCGAGCACGTCGGCCTGATCGTCTTCCTGATCGTGCTGTGGGTGGTGCTGGCGGTTGCTTTCTTCATCCTCGCGGCGGTTTGCGAAGGCGCGACCGTGCGCGCCGCCGCGGAGCACGACGCAGAACGGCCCTTCGGACTCGGGTGGGCATGGCGTTCCGGGGTTGCGACGATGTGGGTGATCATCCGCTTCCGGCTTCTGCTGCTCGCGCTCATCCTGCCTGTGGTCCTCATCCTGGCGGGGCTCGTATTCGGGGCGGTGGCGTCGATTGCGAACAACAGCGGAGGGGCGAGCGTCGGCTTTGTGCTGCTGGGCATCCTGCTTGGGCTGGCGTCGATTCCCTACTTCATCTATCTCTTTTTCCTGGATCGTTTCGGTTCTCGAGCGGTCATCCTGGAGCAGCTCGGCGCGCGGGCCGCCATCGTCCGCGCCCACCGGCTGCTGTTCAAGCGCCTTGGCCGAGCGCTCCTCGTCTGGCTGCTGGCGGTCGCTGTGAGCATCGTTGTGGGCATCCTTTTCGCCTGCGTCGCGGCGCTGATAGCCGTGCCTTTCGCGCTCATCGGCGTGGCGCTCTTCGCTTCGGGCTCGGCCGCCGTCGTACAGCTTATCGTGGTGGGTGTGCTCATCCTGCTGCCGATCGTGTTGATCGTCCAGGGATTCCTGACCGCGCAGGGTTCCACCTACTGGACGCTTGCCTTCCGGCGCATCGAACTCGAGCCGCCGACCCCGTCCTACTACCAGCCGGTGCAGCCGGCACCCCCACCTCCTCCCCAGGTCACCTCATGAGCGACGAGCTCGACCGGGTCTCGCCGCGCGAGAACGCTCGAACCAGGGCGCGCGACAGGAAGATCCGTGGCCCGAAAGTGGTCTCCGTGAATCCAGGCTTGAAGAAGCTGGCTCAGCACCTGGCAGACAAGCGTCGCAAGAAGAAAAGTCGCTGACCACCGAGGCAACGGCGGTCTCGCCAGAGGATGTGGAACGGGCCGCGCATGACCTGCGCCCCTACCTGCCGCCCACGCCGCTGCAGTTCTCGCGCGCGTTCACGGACAAAGCCCGCTGCCACGTCCATCTCAAGATCGAGACTGTCCAGCCCATACGTGCCTTCAAGGTGCGGGGCGCGCTGAACAGGATCACGCACATCCCTGCCCCGGAACGTCTCGCCGGGGTCATCACCGCCTCGGCCGGGAACCACGGGCTAGGGGTCGCCTACGCGGCCGCGACATTCGACACGCCGGCCACGGTTTACGTCCCCGAAGGCGCCAACGCGCTCAAGGTCGAGGCGATTCGGCGACTCGGCGCCGGAGTCGTACCCGCGGGCCGTAACTACAACGAGGCCAACCTCGAAGCGCTCGCTTTCCAGAAGGAGTCAGGCGCGACCTTTGTGCACGCCTACAACGACGTGCACGTCATTGCGGGACAGGGGACGATCGGCCTGGAGATCCTCGACGCGATGGAGGATGTCGACACGGTTATTGTCCCCGTTGGGGGCGGTGGGTTGATCGGGGGCATCGCGCTCTACATCAAGGAGAGGAGACCGGCTGTTCGCGTGGTGGGCGTCGAGCCCGCCGGCGCGGACGCGATGCACCGGTCGATCGCCGCTGGTCACATCGTGACTTTGGAACGCGTCGACACGATCGCGGATGGGCTCGCCGCATCCGCCCCAGGTCCACTCACGTTCGAGTTGGCTCGGCGTTATGTCGACGAGGTCGTGGTCGTCAGCGAGGCCGAGATGCTGCGGGCCATCCGCCTGCTGTTCCAGTGGGAGCACCTCCTGGCGGAGCCCGCAGGTGCGGCGGCGATCGCCGCATTGCTCTACCACCATCGCGCCGCGCCGAACGAGAGGGTCGTCGTGGTTGTGTCCGGCGCCAACATCACCGAAGAGGTCCTGCTGCGCGCCCTCAAAACTCGTTGATCCGGTTACGCTGACGTAATTCCGTCCACGAAGAAAATGGGGGTTAGACGATGAAGGCCTACGTCCTCATCAACGCGTCACCTGGGCGCGCCCTGGAGGTGGCCAAGAAGATGGAAGGCGTGCAGGGCATCTCCGCCGCCGACGCCATCACCGGCGAGTACGACGTGATCGCGGTGTGCGAGGCGCCCGACGTCAACTCGATTGGGTCACTCATCGTCGACAAGATCCAGAAGATCGACGGGGTCTTCAAGACGATCACCTGCCTCGCAGTGAAGTAGCTCCCGCGGAGGCCGGCTGTTCGGCAAGGACCGCCGCCACCACCGGGAGTCGCGTCAGCCACCGGGCCATCGCCGGTATCTCCTGCTCGAAGCTGCCGACCGACGGCGACCAGGTCAGCTCGCGGCGCGAGTACGAATCGTCGTACTGGTGCGGTTTGCCTAAGACGTCCACGGCGTAGATACCCGGCCAGACCACGGCGCCTGCGGGAGTGATCGTCTCGAGGGCGAGCGCGCGAAGATACGCAAGGTCGTAAGGAATCGACGCGATCTCCGCCGCAAAGCCGACGGCGCGTGCCGCTGAGGCAAGGAAGTCGCGCCACGTGGAGTCAAAGCCTCCCACGAGATAGCGATGTCCGGGGCGGCCGCGATCAGACGCTGCCAGGCATGCACGCCCGACGTCCTCGGCCGAGACAAATGTCTGCTTCGCCCGTCCACCGCCTGGGAGCCATACCCGCCCATGCACCATGGCAGCCATGAGGCGTGGCAGGATCCAGTCGTCGCCCTCGCCAAACACGCGCGCGGGACGGACGATCACGACGTCCAGGTCGTGCGCCGTCTCGAGCAGCCATTCCTCCGCGTAGAGCTTTAATCGCTCGTAGGCGTGAGCGGGCTTGAGCGCCGACTTCTCGGTGACGCGCGCGAAGTGGTCGGGACCATAGACGTCCGCCGTCGACACGTAAACGAGTCGCCGCACATTTGCGGTGCGCGCCGCCTCGACGACGCGACTCAGGATGTGCGGCGGTCGTTTCCGGAAGCGAAGACGGTGGGCCGGTGGACTGGTCTCGGCGCAGAAGATCACGACCTCGATGCCTGAGA
Organism: Chloroflexota bacterium; assembly: GCA_005881275.1. GTDB lineage: Bacteria > Chloroflexota > Dormibacteria > Dormibacterales > Dormibacteraceae > 40CM-4-65-16. The sequence continues at coordinate 35,922 of VBEF01000040.1, read as the reverse complement.
TCGCGTCGCTCAGTGTCTCGTCGTCAGCGTCGGCGTTCAGCTCGATGACGGGCACGTCGGCGGCGAGGGCTCGCGTGACGTGGTGGCCGAGAAACTCTCCGGCTCCGATGACCAGGTGCAAAACCCAAGGATTCTAGGGTCTCGACTCCCGAAGTTCGACGCAGCTCGCGGCATCGGCGGCCGGAGCCAAGGAGACGACGAGCACGCGAGGGAGCGCAACCTGCTGGGGTCCCCGCATCGTTGTGCGGGGCTGCTGACCGAGCGCGCGCAGGAGTCGACGCCGGCTTAAGCGCCATCCGGGGTCCCCGCGAAATCGCAGATTTCGGGGGGTGGTCTGGCGCCCGGCCGCCTAGGCCGCGTAGATGCGAGAACTCTCGGGGGTCGAGACCCTCAGGCTCGGCGCTTGGCAAGGGCGGTCGCGATGGAATTCCTCACTCTCTCGACCATGCCCGTGACCCGGCGGCTGAGCTGCCACCACGCGGGCAGGTCCGGCTTGATCGGCGGCCCGATGGAGACCTCCACGCGATGGAAGGGCCACAGGGAGTCGGTGCCGCGAACCGCGACCGGGCTGACGGGCACGCCGGCCTGCAGCGCGAAGTAGCCGATGCCGTTCTTCAGCGGCCGCAGCGCCCGACCGCGCGAGTAGCGGCCCTCGGGAAATATCAGCATCACGCCGCCACGCTCGAGCACCTGGTAGACGGTGCGGAGTCCCTGCTCATCGAGCTCTCCCCTGTTCGGCGAGATGGGAAAGACGCCAATGAGCGGAAGCAGTCTTCGCTTCCATGCCCGGTTGAAGACGGTCTCGCGCCTGGCCATCGTGTAGATGAGTGGCCGCTCCGGAAAGAACGGGATGATGAAGGCAGGGTCGTACCAGGCCTGGTGATTGGCGGCGATGATGTACGGCGGCTTTGGAATGTTTTCCAGGCCGGTGACCGTGACGCGAAAGAGGTGCGTCACAAGCCACCTCACCAGCCGCCGCAGGAAGAGGTAAAGGCGCGGCGGTTCCCACGGTGTCGGGTGAACGAGCGGGTCGAGCGGCGCCCCGACCAGCGCCCGGTATTCGGGGCTCTTGTAGCGGGAGCTGTCGGTTGGACTACCGGTCGAGGAAGGCGTGGAGGACGCGGTTGAACTCCTCTGGCCGTTCGGCCTGCGGCGTGTGCCCCGCCCTTTCGATCACAGTCAGCTTGCATCGGTCGATCAACGAGCTGGCGCGCTCGGCGTGCGCCAGCGGGAACAAGGGGTCGTTCGCGCCCCAGATCAGCTGGACCGGGATCTTCAGCTCGTTCAATCTCCGCGTCACGTCGTGCTGCCCGCCGAGCAGCGCGCGGGGATTGATGAGCGAACGCACCGTGGACAGGTACGCATTGTGAAATCCGTCCGCCGCATACATCTCCCTCAAGTCGGCCAGGTACGCGTCATCCATCGTTTCTCTGAGGTCTGATGTAACCCCTGCGTAGCGCCCCGCCACGCGCCGGATCATCGCCGCGGGAGCCCACGAAAGGGCATCGCGCGTGAGGCGCATGACCGCCTCGCCCACGCGTGGGATCGTGACGAGGCCGTAAGCCATCTGGGCCATGCGGACCTGTGGCCGGCCGAGACCAAGCGTGTTGATGAGCACGAGCTTCCGCACGAGCTTGGGCCGTTCGAGGGCGACCTCGAGCGCGATCCGGCCTCCCAGAGATGTCCCCACCAGGGCGGCGGCGCGAAGGCCGCGCTCCTCCATGTAGCGGCTGATGAAGCGGGCGAAGTAAGGAATCGTGTAGCGCGCGCGCGGTTTGTCGCTCCGGCCGTAACCCGGAAGATCCGGAGCGAAGACTCGATGTCGAGCGGCGGTCGATTCGAGTGTGTGTCGCCATTCCATGTATCCCGAGGAGCCGAGACCGTGGACGAACACGACGGCAGGGCCGCGGCCACCATGCATGTGGTGCACCCGAAGCGCGCCGACGTCGAGGAATCCCGATTGCACCCTTTTCGCGGTTCGCCGCGTGGACGCGATCATGAACGGACCACTAGGCCGGAAGCATACGGGCGGGGATCGCAAGCCCAGCGATCTTCACGCCGCTCGTGAAACGAGCGGCATCTGTGCCTCGAATCACGGTCACAGCCCCCGGGCCGGCGGCTCGCCAGCCCTCATCGATCCAGACCGCGGCGCTGCGCTCGTCGATGCCGAGGAGCGTCATGTCAGGCAATTCCCGCCGCGCCGACTCGACCCATTTGTGGCCGAAGGTGTCGTAGTGAGGGAGCACCGCCGTATCCGGCACGACGCCCAGCCCGTCATTCGGCCGCCGGTTGGTGCGGTCGGGCCAGCCGGCGCGGATGAGGGTGTGGCTGCAGAGCGCCATGGCGCCGGCTGACGATCCCGCAAGGGCGGCTCCATCTCGCCAGGCCTCGAAGATCGAGGTCCACACCCGCGACTCACGGAGCACCTGCGCCACCAGACCGGGATCGCCGCCGACCAGATAGAAGAAGCCGCCTTTCCGCGCCTCGTCCGCCAGATCCTTCGAGTTCGCGTCGGTGCGCTTCAAAACAGGCAGCTCATGCAGCGGCAGCCCTAGCCGGGCGAACCAGCTTGTCGCATGGGCAACCGCGTCCTCCGGGCCCTGGCGCGCGGCGGCGGTGGGAACAACGAACGCCGGGCCCGGTCCGGCGGCGGCGGCAAGCATGCGGTCCTGTTCCTCGTTGCCCGGTTTGAACTCCTCCCCGCCGACCAGCGCGAGCACTCCGGGTGCCCTCTGAGTCACGTCCGTAGTATGTGGCGGTGTCTGAGTCGGTTCGGGTCAGGATCGCGCCGAGCCCCACCGGGTTCGCCCATCTCGGCACCGCCAGCACAGCTCTCTACAACGTCCTGTTCGCGCGGCAGAAGAAAGGCACGTTCGTGCTGCGCATCGACGACACCGACCTCGAGCGCAACCGTCCGGAGTTTGAGGACCTGATCTACGAGAGCCTTCGGTGGCTCGCGCTGGAGTGGGACGAGGGCCCCGACAAGCGCGGGCCGTACGAGCCATACCGCCAGTCCGAGCGCCTCGACATCTACAAGCAAGAGGCCGCCCGGCTGATCAACGACGGCAAGGCCTACCGGTGCTACTGCACGCCCGAAGAGCTGGAGGCGGAGCGCAAGCAGGCCCAGCTCGAGAAACGGCCGTACAAGTACTCGCGCCGATGCCTGACCAACCCGCCGGAAGGCCGAATGGTCTTTGCGGTGCGTTTCAACGTGCCGGGCGGTGAGGTCGTCTTCACCGATATGGTGCGCGGCGAGATGAAGTTCGACGCCGACCTGATCGGCGATTTCATCATCGTCAAGTCGGACGGTTATCCGACGTACCAGTTCGCGAGCCCGGTCGACGACTCGTTGATGAAGATGACGCACGTGATCCGCGGCGAGGAACATCTCTCCAACACGCCTTATCAGCTGATGCTTATCGACGCCCTCGGTTATGAAAGGCCTGTCGCCTACGCTCACATGCCGCTGATCCTGGCCCCCGACGGCGCAAAGCTCTCCAAGCGCAAGCATCCCGAGTCGAACCTGATGCTGTTCAAGGACCAGGGCTACCTGCCCGAGGCGCTCATCAACTACCTCGCGCTGCTTGGTTGGAACCCCGGCACAGCACAGGAGATCTTCACGCACGATGAGCTTCTTCAGACGTTTTCATTCGAGCGCGTACAGCACGCAGGCGCGCGCTTCGATTGGGAGAAGCTGAACTGGATCAACGGCGAGTACATCCGCAAGCTCGCGGACGAGGAGCTGGCGCGCCGCCTGCAGCCCTTTGTTCCGAACCTCGATCCGGCGACCATCGAGCGCGCGATTCCGCCGCTCAAGACTCGAATGCACAAGCTCGCGCAGGCGGTCGACTATCTCGACTATCTGTGGACCGACCCGGCTCCACCCGCGCTCGACGCCGCCACCGCGGAGCGTGTCCGCGCCGCGATCAACGTCCTGAAGGACGTGCCTTGGGAACCAGAAGCGATCGAGGCGGTGCTGGAGGGGGCGGTCGAGGAATCAGGAGTTGGCAAGGGCAAGTTCTACACGCCGCTGCGCGACATTGTGACCGGGAAAAAAGTGTCGCTGCCGATCCACTACACGCTCGCCCTTCTGCCAAAAGAGGTCGCCATGCATCGACTGCAGCGAGCGACCAACCCGCCCGACTGATGGTCCCGCTCACGATCGTCATCGACCTGAACCCGAACATCGCGCGCATCGGGCCGCTGCTGATCACGTGGCACGGGGTCTTCGCGGTCCTCGGCATCATCGCCGCCGCCCGGCTCGGTTTCTGGCTGCTCCAGAAGGACCTACCCAACTTGACAGGGACGGGCGACGGTCTGGCCTGGATGGTCGTGCTGGGCTTGATCGGCGCGCGTCTCCTCTATGTGTGGGAGAACTTCAAGCTTTTCGCCGACGGCCAGCTGCTGCGTATCTTCGCGCTGACGGAAGGCGGGATCAGCCAGTGGGGCGGCTTGTTCGGAGCGATGGCGGGAACCTACGTCTGGGCGAGGCGATCGAAGTTTTCGTTCTGGAAGATCATCGACGCGGGCGGCGCCGCCGCCATGATCGGGCTCGCGATCGGGCGGATCGGCGACGTCATCAACGGCGAACACCACGGATCGCCGACCAACCTGCCCTGGGGAGTCGAGTACGTCAACCCGAACACGCTCGGCGAGCCTGGCAGGGTCGTCCATCCCGAGGTCGCGTACGAGATGGTGCTCTGCCTCCTCATCCTCGGCGCCCTTCTGCCCGTCCACCAGCGCCTGAAGGCGCGGCTGCCGGATGGCGTGCTCGGTCTGATCTATTTCGGGATCTACGCGGCGGGACGTTTCTTCCTCAGCTTCCTCCGGACGGATCCGAGCGTCTTTCTCGGCCTGCGACAGGCGCAGCTGGCCTCGGCCGCGGTGGTGCTGGTCGCGATCATCGTCGCACCGGTTCTTTTCCGGCGAGCTTCAAGAGCCGCCGCGCCAGCGCCGGCGACGCCGAGTCATGTTTGAAATAGACATGGACCTCGTCATGCGCAGTCGCGGCGGACTTCACCTGCTCGACCCAGGGCTGAAGCGACCTGGCGGTGTAGCCACGTCGTAGCCGGTAGTAGGCAATCGAGCCAAGGTCGACCTGAGGGGCCCTGGGCCACTTCGCCTCGTCGGTCACCACGAGCGCGCCGCCGTGCTCCTGGATCACGCGATACGTGTCGGGGTCGAACCACGATTCGTGTCGAAACTCGGCGGCCGCCGGCCGCGCGAGGGCTGTCAGCAGCGAATCGAGGAGGGCCAGGTTTTTCTGGCGCGCGGGAGGGAACTGGAGGAGAACCGGGCCGAGGCGCTCACCAAGCGCAGCGATGCGCCGGCTGAAAATGCCGGCCAGCCCGACGCGGTCAAAGCCCTCCGCCGAATACGTCAGGCCTCGATTTGCCTTCATGCAAAACCGAAAGCCCGCGGGCGTCTGGGCGGCCCAGTTGAGCAGCGTCGACTCGGGCGGCGTCCGGTAAAAGCTGCCGTTCAGCTCCACGCCGCTGAGCCGCTGGGCGTAGTAGCCGAGCATCTTTGACCCGGCGAGCGACGCGGGATAGAACGTGCCCTTCCACTGCGCGTAGCTGAAGCCGGACGTCCCGGCGAAAAGCATGGGTCAGGAAACCGCTTGCTTGTTTCGCATCACGCGCTCGTGAAGCTGACCGCAAGCCGCGTCGGCCTCCCGGCCACGAGTGTCGCGCACGGTGACGTTGAGTCCCTGCGCCTCGACCATCCCGCATCGCGCTCCGTGTCGTTGACGCCCGCCAACATCACCCATTCGTAGCTCACGCGGCGGCCGGTGCGAGCGCCATACGCCTGCGCTGCATCGACGAGCTCGTTCACCGGGTACTTGCGGTTGATCGGCACCAGCACGTCACGCAGCTCGTCGCGCGCCGCATGAAGAGAGATCGCGAGGGTCACGGGAAGCTTCTCGTCTCCAAGCTGGGTGATGCGCGGGATGAGCCCGCTGGTCGAAACGACGATGCGTCGCGGGCTGATACCCAGCAGCTCGGGATCTGCAAGCTTGCGGACCGAATCGATGACGGCACGGTAGTTGGCCATCGGCTCGCCCATGCCCATGAAGACGATGTGCGACAGACGGCGGCCTTCCGCGGCCAGCAAGCGCTCGGCGTCGACCGCCTGCTCGACGATCTCATACGCCTTCAGGTTGCGGCCGAAGGGAAACTTGCCGGTGGCGCAGAACGGGCACCCGATGGGGCAGCCGGCCTGTGACGAGATGCACAGCGTCGAACGGTCTGCGTAGCGCATCACAACCGCTTCCACCGAGTGGCCGCCGTCGAGCTCGAACAGTGTCTTGGTCGTCCTGCCGCCGTCCGCCTCGGAGACCGCGATCGGCCGGAGTGAGGTGGCGCGGAAGTCGGTGTTGAGTGCAGACCGGAATCGTTTGGGCAGCTCGCGCATCGCATCGAAGTCCGCGGCGCCGCGGGCCAGCCAGCCCCAGATCTGTTTGCGGCGATACGACGGGGCGTCATTTTTGGCGAGCCATTGCTCGAGCTCGGACGCGGAGAGGGACAGAATCGGCGGATTCACGGCGCCTAGATTACGGACGGTTCGAAGACCTCGCCCTTTTCGCGCACGTCGCCGTCCTCGACCAGCTTCCGCAGATGAGCGCGCAAAGTCATCTCAGCCGCAACCGCCAGCTTCTCGTCCAGCTCGCCGTAGACACGCCGGGTGAGCTCGGCGGCTGTCCCTCCTCGCCGCTGGACCTCGGCCAGGATCTGCGCCTCGCGCGCGAGCCGATGGCGGCGGTACTCGTCGATCTTCCCCATCGCGTCCGTCACCGGATCCCAGTGACCCGGAAAGAGGATGCGCGGCTGCATCGCAGCGAGCCTGTCGAGCGACCTCAGGTATGCGGCGACGTCGCCCTCCGGGTAGGTGACCATCGAGCTGCCGTGGCCGAGGATCAGGTCGCCGGTGAAAATCGCGCCATCCTCGGCGATCAGAAAGCACAGGTGGTCGGCGCTGTGGCCCGGGGTGTAGAGCGCGGTGAGGTTCAGCGTCCCTGCACGGACGATGTCGCCGTCATTCAGCTCCGGATGACGCAGCACACTGGCCTGGAACTGGCTCGCGAATCGCTGGGCGAGCGGCAGGTGATCGGGATGGCCGTGCGTGACGAGAACGACGCCGACCGTCTTGCCCGAAAGACGCTCGTGGAGCGCAGCCAGGTGAGCCTCGTCGTCCGGACCTGGGTCGATGACGACGACCACCGGACCCGCGCCGACGATCCACGTGTTCGTCCCCGGCCCCGTGTACGGTCCGGGGTTCGGCGCGACGACTCGACGGACCTCCGTCAACGAGGGCGGTGCGCGGGCAGGTAGATGTCGGCGCCGTCGGGACGGCGGGCGTCCAGCCACCCGTCAAGCTGCGTATCGACGATCAAGCGGACGAGCGGTTCACCAAGCTCCGGCACGGCAGGCGGCTTCCGCTCGGCGCCCACCGAGACCTGGATCTTCCACCACGCCCCCATCGGCTCGGCGTCGACACGAAGGCCATTCCCTGCCAGCCAGTCCTTCAGCCGCGTGAAGGCTTCGACCAGGGCCGTCTCGCTGCCGATGACCGTCGCGTCGGAGGGCACATGGTTTGCAGCGTTGGGAATTGCAAGATTCAGCACCGCGCCCAGGACCACTCCGCGTGCGGTGTCCTTCGGCTCGACGGCCGCGGCCTCCAGGCCGGCTGCGCGCCGGCCCACCTCCTGGGCCTGCTCAAAAAGGCCCTCGAGCAATTCGGGGCGCCCGAAGGCGGCATGCCGGGCCGATTCCTGCAGGGCCAGCACGGACGAACGAAGCTTGTGCCCGAGCCGTCCGAGGAGGTAATCGCGCTGCTCGTCGGCGATCCGCTGTCCGATCTCCGCGGCTTGGCGCGCCAGGCGCAGCCCGCCCTGCTCCGCCCAGCCCACGAGCCGGCCGTTCAGAACGAGCGGTTGCCAGTCTCCGCCGGGCGGTGGGAACTGCAGGTCAGCTGGGCCGTGGCGCTTGTGGTCGGGCACCAATTCCATGCCGCCGCCGACGCGGACCCACATGGGCGTGGGGGCGCTCATAGAAGTGTCTAACGGAGAACTAGGTGCGAATCCGTGCAGGAACTGTGAACCTGAACGTCGTGCCGCGCCGATCGCTCGCGGCGACCCAGATCCGGCCTCCAAACGACCGCTCGACGACGAGGCGGCACAGGTAGAGCCCCAGGCCCAACCCGCCCTGGGAGCGACTGCGCCCGGCGGGGCCCGTCTTCTCGAAGACGGTCTCCAGGGTGCCGGGCGGCAGGCCCGTGCCGTGGTCGGCGACGGTCACCTCGAGCCAGAGGCGCTGGACCTGGCGCGCTTCCACCTGCACGGGGCCGGTCGTGTACTCGAGCGCGTTGCCGATCAGGTTCGTCAGCACCTGACCGAGGTGAGCCGGCTCGCAAAAGGCCGGGGGCAGGCCCGGCAGCAGGTTGATCTGCACGGCGGAGGTCCGCTCCGCGTAACGGTGGTTCAGCACCGCGATCACGCCGCTCAGGGCCGAGGTGAGGTCGACCGGCTCCGGCGTCGGCTCGAAGTGACGCGTCTCCAGCTTGGCGATGATGAGCTGGCTTTCGACCAGGCTGAGCAGGCGGTCCGACGACTCGTACGCCTCCTGCAGCAGGGTGCGCCGGCCGGTGGAGTCGATGGTCTCGTCCCACTGCATGATCCCGGCAAGCGTGTTCTTCATTGCCGCAGCGGGGCTCCGCACCTCGTGTCCGATCGCGCGGAGCATCAGATCCTTCGCTTCCAATGCGTGCCGCTGCGCGGTGACGTCCTCGTGCAGCGTGAGCACACCGGCGGGCTCACCTTCGAGTCCAGGGATCACGACACGCCGCACGTGGACTGTGCGGTCGGGCTCCTTCATGCGCAGCTCGAGCGTGCCGTCGGAGTCCTCATCCTCCACGGGCATCGCGCCCGCTGCGTTGTAGATCTCCTCTGGCTTGCGGCCGGGCATCTCGGAGGCCTGCAGGCTGTAGATGGCTTCGATCTCCGGGTTGGCGTAGACGATGCGTCCACCGGCGTCCTCGAGCATCACGCCGACCGGCGAGTGGCGCAGGATCGCATTCATCATCCGGCGCTCACGGTCGAGGGCGTCGACGAGCTCGAGCTGGCCGAGAAGGACCGACGCCTGGCCGGCCAGGACCGCGGCGAGCCTCCGCGTCTCGGCGGCGCCCACAGTCATTCGCGCCACCAACAAGCCGGCGAAGCGGCCTTCGACCTGGATCGGGATGGCGAACGCGTCTTGCGGCGAGCCGATCAGGTCGAGCAAGGCGCGAAGCCGGCGTCCTCCGGTGGGCGCGTTCAGCGCGCGCAGCAGCTGAGCGCTGTCGGTGACCGGAACCCGGGGCGAAACGTCGCCGTCGTCGGACCGGCGGACCAGCTCGCCGTCTTCGAGCAGCCAGAGCTCGCCCTGCGAACCGGCAAGCGCACGGCTCACGAGCCGGGCCATCTCGGAGCGGGCGCGGTCGGGCTCAGTCGGCGTCAGCTCCGTAAACGCGGCGACCGCTTCCAGCGTGCGTATGCGGCCGCGGGTCTCAGCGACCAGTCGCGCGTTCTCGATCGCGACCGCCGCGTGCCGTGCAAAGTCGAGGGCGGCGGAGCTGGGTTCCGCAACCAGGGTGGACCCATGGATGGCGCCGATCGCGCCGACCAGGCGGTCGCCGTACCAAAGCGGGATCAGGTTCCATGCGTACTCGCGGGCAGTGCCGCTTACGATGCCGGCTGGAGCGACACGGTCGTCGGAGCTCAACCCGGCCCAGCCGAGCACCTCATCGGCTGCCGCCTCCCCGCTCGCGCGGGTCGCGGTGACGCGGCCGTCGGTGTCGAAAGCCCAACACGCGGCGCCGGCGGACTCGAGCATCGTGCGGGCCTGGTCGGCAATGTTGGAAACCACGCTCATCAGCTCGTGGCCGGCCAGGGCGGCGAGCTCCTGGATGCGCACCGACTGCGCCAGCGCGAGCTCGTTCGCGTGATGGAGGCGCATGGTGCGCAGCGCGATTCCCACCACAGGCATCGCCGCCTCCAGCAGCTTCACGTGAGTGGCCAGGAAGCGCGCCCCGTCGGTGCGCATGGCGACGACACCGGCGACGACGCGGTCGTTCTGCGTGATCGGCGCCCACACGACGTGGCTCGGCGAGCGCGTGAAGATGTAGCTGCCGATCGGTCCATCGAGGTCTGCTTGCTCGTGGGCCACGGCGTCCTGCACGTCGGTCCCTCCCTCGATCAACCTCCGGAAGAACGGAGCGTTCTCGATCGGGACCGGCCCGATCGCGGTCGCCGCCTCGGCGGTCGCGCCTGCGAATCCCGCCACCTGTCCCGCGACGTCGACGTAGGCGAGCACCATGTGCGTCGACCCGAGGTAGTCGCCGGCGACGGAGAAAACAGCTTCCGCCATCTGGCGTTCGTCCGATGCGCTCGCGACGCCGAGCTCGAGAAGGTGGAGCGCCTCGAGCCGCGCGCGCTCGGTTTGCGCCTGCGCGAAGTGGTCTGCGTTGGCCAGCGCAAGGCTCACGTGGGCCGCAACGTCCTGGAGAAGCTTCACGTGCCAGTCGTTGAACGCGTCCTCGGTGTAGGACTGCAGCGACAGCATGGCCGTGATGCGGTCGCCGCTCAGGACCGGCACCCATACAAACGAGCGCGATATGCGCCGCCGGTCAGAAGGCGGACCTGAAACGAAGACCGCCGCGCCCTGCCCGACGGTCCAGACCTCGCGCTCGAGAGCCTTGCCCTCGAATGAGCGCGCCCACGGCGACTTCCGGACGAGAACGGGTTTGCCCGACTCGTACGCCTCGCGGGAGGGACCGGTTACCGCCAGCGCGACCGGGGGCACGACCTCTTCCACACCGCCCACATGCTGGTAGCCCTCGGCCAGCGGCCCGTCCGGGGTCTCGGTGATCGTGGCGAGGATGAAGCCATCGAAGCTGAGGTTGGCCGAAAGCTCCTCCCGAAGGGTGCGCATGATCGACCAGCGGTCCAGGCTCGAGGCCAGGCGGCGGCCGATCGAGTTGACGACCTCGAGCCTCCGGCGCTGATCTTCGATCGCCTCGTAGCTGCGGGCGTTGCGGAGGGCGAGCGCGACCTCGTCGCAGACCAGCTCGAGGAAGAAAGCGGTCGAGTCTTCGTATGCGTAGGGGCGCGAGCACCTGATGCCCAGGGCGCCACGCGCTCTGCCGCCCTCCTTGAGCGGCACCCAGAGGGATGAGTGCGGATAGTGCGAGATCAGGTTCTTGCTCTCAGCGACGACCTCCCGGGCGGTCGCCGCGAGCGGTGAGCGCGGCGGCAGGAGGCGGGAGCTTGGCACCGAATCGCCCTCGAGGTGCAGATGGCGGGCTTGCTCCGCGCCGTCCTGGACCGTGATCAGCTCGAGCGAGTCGACGGGCAGGAGCTCGCGCAGAGTCGCGTACAGGCCGGTAAGCACGCTCGTCTCGTCCAGGGTCGAGGTCATCGCCCGGGCGATGCTGTTCAGCGCCTCGAGGCGACGCGCCTGATTTCGGGTGAGCTCGTTGAGGGAGGCGTTGGCGAGAAGGACGCCCAGCCTGCGGTGGACGTCTTCCAGGAACTGGATCTCCGCGGGCGGCACCCGCCGCTTGCGGAATGTGTGATAGATGACGCTCCCGATGACCTCGCCCTGGTGAAGGACCGGGACCCAGATCACGAGCTTGCTCCTGACCCTCGCGCCCGGGCCGGTCCCGGCCTCCTGCTGCGCCGACTCGACCGGGAGAACTGTCGTCTTCGGGTTGGCAAACTGGCGCGCAAAGTTCGACTCGCGGACCGGACGGCGGCGCACGTCCTGCAGCACGCCGGCGTCCATCGGCAGGGAGTGGTACCAGCCCTCCCTCTCGAGCACCTGCAGGTTGATGGTGTTGTAGCCGAACCTCGCCTCGAGGCCCCGATAGAGGACCTGGACCAGGTCGGCTTCGGTGACGCAGCTTCCCAGCTCGTGGACCAGAGCGCTCGCTGAGGGGCCGGGCGCCTTGCCCACCGTGCGTGGCCGAACCGGAGCCTTGGGCCGCGATAGCGACCGCTTCACAGTGGCCGCTGAGGCATGCGACCTGCCGTTTCGCCGGGCTGGAGTCGCCATTGCCACCGATATACTGCCCCAGAAGTCCAGGTGCCGTTCACCCCGCCCAAGCCAATCGCGCCAACTCCCGAAGAATTGCGGGGTTCCACCGTGCTCGTGGTCGACGATGAACGGGCGTGGCGGGTCATCCTGGAAACCGACCTGAAAATGCTTGGCTACAAGGTGTCGATGGCTGAGGACGCCGACCAGGCTCTGGTCCGGGCGCAGGCGGACAACCCGGAGGTTGCGATCATCGACCTCATGCTCCCCGAGCCGATGGACGGCTGGGGCCTGCTGAACGAGCTTCGAGCACGCGGGCAGAAGGTGCCGGTCATCTTCTACACCGCGTACCCCGTTTTCCCGTCAGGCACCGACGATCCGGACGTCGTCGGCTATATGAGCAAAGCCGTCGATCGGGCGGATCTCTACGCCTTGCTTCCGGTCGCCATCCGGCGCTCCCGTGAGCGCCGAAACTCAGATTCTTAAGTGCTTACCAGTCGAGGCCGGCGAACGCGTCGACCCACTGCGCGCCGGCTGCGAGGGCAAGAGCACCCGTCAGGACCAGCGCCAAGATCACACCCTGTAACTTCAGTCGCCAAGTCATCCCCAATTACCCCTTTGTTTTTCCAATTACGCCAGGTCCGGCCCAAAGTATGACGCGGCTCACTCGAATCTGATCGTTCAAGCGTAGTCAATTCTCATTAATAATGATGTAGAAAGGGTCTTGGAAAATCGAAGTATGCGACGCGGATCGGGGAATGGCGCGAGGCGCGAGGTGCGGCTGCCCCCTCTTCCCCCGGGGCTGGAGGTCTACCGCCCGGCCGACGTGCTGGGCTCGTCGGTCCTCGTGGTGGAGGACGAGGCGGCGATGCTCCAGCAGCTTCGGATCGATCTCCAGGACCTCGGCTACCACCCCTCGGTGGCCGCGACGGTCCAGGAAGCCCGTGACGTGCTCGAGCACGAGCGGGTGGCCGCGGTGCTGCTCGACCTCGTGCTCGACGAGCACGAGGACTCAGGATTCGACCTCCTCGTCTGGATCCGGCAGCACCATCCGGGGCTGCCGGTGATCGTGCTCTCCGCGGCCCAGGTCAACTCAGCCTCGATACGCCGCGCGTACGAGCTGGGCGCCAGCTCCTACTTCGTGAAGGGCAACGTGCCGATGGCGCACATCTACTCCGACCTCGCCGCGAGACTGGTCGAGCGAGGCACCGGGCGCCCCGGCACCTATCGATTCGGACGTCTCGAGTTCGATCCAACCCGGCGAACCGTAACGATGGGTGAACGCAGCGTGAGGCTGACACAGCAACAAGCGGCGGTCGTGCTCTTCCTCGCGCAGGGTTCCAAGTCGGCGACGGCCCGCGACCTCATCGAGGCCGGCCTCTTTCGCAACAACGCCGCCCACTCGACGGTCCACTCCGCGCTTCTCACTTTGCGGCGCCGGCTCGACGAGCTCGAGCCGGGACTCGGCACGACGTTCGTGCACGCCTCGGCGCGCGGCTACACCCTGGTTTCCGTGCATGACTGATTCCCACGAGGAACACGCGACCACGCCCCTGCCGAGCAAGTCGGTGCTCGACGACGTGATCGACCTGCGCCGCTACTTCCACAAACATCCCGAGGTCAGCTTCAGCGAGCACGAGACGACGAGGTATCTGACCAACAGGCTGCAGGAGATGGGACTGGACATCAAGACGGCCGGAACACAAACGGGTGCGGTGGCGATCCTCGATACGGGACGTCCGGGCAAGACCGTGATGCTTCGCGCCGATATCGACGCGCTGCCGATTCACGAACAGTCCGGGGTCGAATTTCACTCCAGCATCGACGGGCGGATGCACGCATGCGGCCACGACGCGCACATGGCGATCATGATCGGCGTCGCGCGCACGCTGATCGATCGCATCTGGGACGTCGGCGGCAAATATCTATTTGTTTTTCAGCCCGCCGAAGAGATCGTCGAAGGCGCAAAGGCAATGATCGCGCGAGGCTTGCTCGACGACCACCGGCCGGACGCGGTGATCGGGCTGCACATCGTGAGCTTCATGGAGTCCGGCACAGTCGTCTCGAGGCCGGGCCTGATGTGGTCAGGGTCGGATGCCTTCGACATCAGCTTCTCCGGGCCGGGCGGACACGGCGGCATGATGGGCCGGCGCGGCAACGTGCTCGCGGCGCAGGCGTTCTTCGTCGAGCGCCTGCACACCGTGGTCGAAGGCCTCGAGCACGATGGCGTCCAGTGCCACACCACCGTGGGCAACATCAGCAGCGACGGCGCATGGAACATCGTGCCGCGCGGCGTCCTGGTGCAGGGCAGCCTGCGCACATTCAACGACTCTCTTCGCGAGCAGGCGCTCGATCGCTTGCGCGACCTGCTGCGCGAGGCGCAAAGCGAGTTCGAGATCGAAGCCAAGCTCGATCTTGTCCATGGCACGGTGCCGCTGATGAACGAGCCGAACGTGACCCGCACGGTCCTCGACGTCGGACGAGAGCTCATCGGAGACAGGGCCAGCGTGCTCGGGCGGCCGCTGACCGTGAGCGACGACTTCGCGGAATTTCTGACCCGTATCCCGGGCTGCTACTTCATGCTCGGGGCGCGGCCCGAGGGCGATGCGCCATCCGCCCATCATTCGCCGGGATTCCGAATCGACGAGGCCGCGCTCCCCGTGGGCGTCAAGGTCCTGGCGGGAGCGGCCTCTCGACTCGCCGCCGAATAGCCCGGACAACCGATGCTCTGGCTCTTCGCGATCGTGCTCGGGGTGGTCTTCGGTCTGGTCACGGGCGGCCGGATCGGCAACCTGGCCGGGCTGCGCTTCCGCTGGCCGTGGCTGATCATCGCCGCGGTGGTGGTCCGGGAATCAGTCGTCCTGACCCCGCTCGGCCGGGTCGACGGAGCTCGCTACGCGTACGTTCTCGCCCTCGCGGCCATCGTGGCCTGGACGATCTGGCAGTTCGATCGCGTGCGGGGCATCTGGCTGATCACCGCGGGCGCCGCGCTGAACTTGCTCGTGATCGTCGTGAACGGAGCGCGAATGCCGGTGGCGCCGGAGTTCGCTGTTGCGCTGCTGCGGCGTGGCAATGTCGGCCAGTACACGGTCATGGGAAGCGGGACCCAGCTCAACCTGCTGGGCGACTGGGTATCCCTGTACCCCTCGCCGGAGGTCTACAGTCCGGGCGACGTGCTGATTGCTCTCGGTCTCGCTATCGTGGTGTTTCTCGCTGTCCGAAACCCCAGCGTGTATAAGGAGTTGACCCCGCCTTGATCATCTTCTGGATCTTCACGATCTTCACCGGCGCTTCGGCGTTCGCCTTCGCGCTGATCGCGCTCCAGCTGGGCATCGCGTGGTCCGTTGTTTACGCGGTCATTGCGATGCTTGTCGTCCGCGGAATCTTCACGCTGTTCAAGCGGTGGCTGATCCTGAGCGAGCGCATCGCGCCAGAAGAAACCCCCGACGAGCGCACCCTCGAAACGAACCGGGCTTTGTTCTGGCGCCGACTCAGGAGCTTGGCGATCATCCTTGCCATCTACTTCGCGATCTACTTCGTGTTCTTCGGCCTGGGCCCGCTGGAAGCGATGGACGCATTGCCTGGCGTCATCGCCGCCGCCATACCCCAGCTCGCGTACTTCCTTGTGATCATGGTCGCCAACTTCATGCTGTTCTTCGGCGCTTTCTTCATCTACGGCCGCATCGGGCGCACGTACGTGGACCCGGGAGAGGCCAACTACGAAGTCAAGATCGAAGACGTCCGCGGCCAGAAGTCGGCGGTGGACGAGATGCGCCGGATCCTGACCTTGATGGAACAGGGTCGGAACTATGTCCGCGCGGGCGGCAAGCGCGAGCGAGGCGTGCTCATGGTCGGTCCTCCCGGCACAGGCAAGACCATGCTGGCCAAAGGCATCGCGTCATCGATGCACGTGCCGATCATCATCACCTCCGGCTCGTCATTCCAGGGCATGTTCCTCGGCATGGACGCGCTCAACGTCTTCATGACCGTGCGCGCCGCGAAGAGCCGCGCCAAGCGCTGGGGCGGAAGCATCGTCTTCATCGACGAGTTCGATGCCCTCGGCAACCGTCGCAGCGGAATGGGCGGCGGCGGTGGCGGGATGGGTGGCATGTTCGGCGGCGGCCAGCTGGGCCTCAACACCCTGCTGGTGATGATGGACGGCGTGGACAACCCCGGCTACTTCAGGCAGATGGGGCGGCGGTTCGTGAACATCACGCTCGACGGGCTGTTCGTGCCGAGGCAAATTGGAGCGAACGGAACCAAGGTCAAACTGCGCATCCCGATCCTGCGCGCTCCTCGCTACAACATCCTTTTCGTCGGCGCGACGAACCGGCCGCAGGTCCTCGACGAGGCGGTTGTGCGTCCGGGGCGTTTCGGTCGCCAGATCATCTTCCGCATGCCGACGAAAGACGACCGCAAGGACATCGCGGAGCTTTACTTCGCGAAGAAGAAGCACGATCCCGAGTTGGACACGCCGGCTCGACGCGACGAATTCGCGCGGGTCGCCGACGGTTACTCGCCGGCCATGATCGAGCAGGCGCTCTCTCTCGCGCTGATGTATGCGTTCCAGGACAACCGCGAGGCTTTCACCTGGCGCGACATCCGGGAGGCGATGGGCAACATCGAGGCCGGACTCGCGCACCCGATCGAGTACACGGAACGGGAGCGGCTAGCCGTGGCCCGTCACGAGCTTGGCCACGCGGTCGCCGCGCGCTACTTCTTGCCCGACGCGGTATCGGTGCGGCTGTCGATCAAGATGCGATCCGGTTCGCTCGGCCATCACCGTTCCGTCGCAAGGCAGGAAGAGTTCTCGCACTTCCGCTCGCACGCCGCCGGACAGCTCCGCCACACGCTCGGCGCCATCGCGTCTGAGCGCGCGTTCTACGGCGAGAACTCGAACGGCGTGAGCATGGACCTCGTCCAGGCGACAGAGCTCGCCGCCCACATGATCTCTGTTTGGGGCATGGGCCCCGACCCCTTGCCCATGCAGCAGTCGCGACTGGCTGTCAGCATCGGCGAATACCTGATCTCCGTCGCGGCGTTCGTCGGCAACGACCTCCTCGGTGTCGAAACCGCGGCCGGAAAGGCGCTTGGCAATCCCCGCTCGCGCCAGGCCGTGGCGCAGGTGCTCGGCGCGGCGTACATCGACGACTGGCGCGTCATGAACGTGAACAAGGAACAGATCGACCTGGCCGCCGAGGCGCTGATGGCGCAAGGCGAGCTGGTCGGAGACGAGATCGGCGGGCTCCTCGACTCGGTGGGGCTGCGCGAACCGAAAGCGAGCGATCCCTACCCGGAGGAGATCCCGCTCCCGCCGGTGCTGGAGCCGCTCAAGATCGAAGCGGCGCAAACGGCCTGATCCGACTTCGCGTCGCGGTTGTGGTTGCCGCGGGCCTGGCGCTGCTGCCACACGCCGCATTGGCCCAGGATCCGGGCGCCGGGCCGAACGCGCATCACGAGGCGGCGCGAATCATCGCCGCCGAGCTCGCGATGCAAGAAGCGTCGAGCCGGCTCAACGCGCTTGCGGCGGAGCAGCCGGCAGGCCTGGCGGACAGCGTGCGGCACGAGCTAGCGGTTGCGGCGGCGCAGTACAGCTTCCGCCAGGCGGCGCGCCAGGAGCAGCTTCGCGTCTATGAGCTCGCTTCGTACTCAGCGGTCGAGACGGCGGTCATTCCCCTGATTCCCGCGGGCGTCCAGGCGCCGATCGAGAATCTGATCGCAGCCCTGCACTCGCTCTACATCCTGGCGGGCATCGATGAGTACTACCTGGTCAACGTGCACTTCAACCACCCCTACACCGACGCGGAGCCGTTGAGCGCTTTGCGCGCCTACTACAACGAGGCTTCGCGGCGTTACGGGATCGACCCCAGCTACCTGGCTTCGATCAACTTCATCGAGAGCAACTTCGGGCGCGTCAAAGACACGTCGTCCGCGGGCGCGCAGGGGCCGATGCAGTTCTTGCCGAGCACGTGGACCCAGTACGGGCAGGGCGGCAACATCCACGACCCTCACGACTCGATCCTCGCCGCGGCCCGCTACCTGGTGCGGAACGGCGCGCCGTACAACATGCGCAACGCGATCTTTCAGTACAACCACGACTTCGACTACGTGGACTCGGTGGAGTCGTTTGCAAGGGCCTACCGCGCGGACCCGGGATGGCTCGACCGGATGTACTACTGGAACACGTTCGGCTAGAAGCCCTGGAGGGTCGCCTTTTTCAGGGCGTGGACAGCGCCCTTCGGGCCTGATGGTCACCTCCCGGACCTGTCCTGGTCTCACCGGTATCCTGTGAGTAACTACTCATGGAGTACCGGATCGAACAGTTGGCGCGGGCGGCCGGGGTGGCCGTCGACACGATCCGCTTCTACCAGGGCAAAGGCCTCCTCGACGCCCCGCGCCGGGAAGGCCGGGTCACCTGGTACGCCGAGACCCACGTCGAGCGGCTGAAGAGGATCAAGGAGCTCCAGCAGCAGGGCTTCACCCTGACCGTGATCCAGCGCTTTCTCGCCGGCGAGCTCGAAGCCTCGGATGAGGCGCTGGTCGCGGCGGTCACACGACCGGCCGCGCCGCAGACGCTTACCCTCAGCGAGCTCGCGGAGCGGAGCGGGGTCGCCGAACCGCTCCTTCAGAGCCTCCAGCAAGCGGGCCTGCTGGTCCCGGTCGAAGGCGGCGATGAGCCGCTCTACCCTGCCGACGACCTCGAGGCGATCGCGGCCGGCATGAAGCTGATCGCGGCCGGCGTGCCGATCGGATCCTTGATGGAACTGGGCAAAGAGCACGCGGCGGCAACGGACCGCACCGCGCGTCAGGCGGTGGACCTGTTCGACCGCTACGTGCGCGAGCGGATCCAGGCCGAGGGCGGCGAGACGGAGGCGGCGGAGCGCAAGCTGCTCCAGACCTTCAACGATCTGCTCGAGGCCAGCGGGACTCTGGTCCGCCACCACTTCGAGCGCACGCTGATCCGCGCCGCGCGGGAGCACATCGAGAAACGGGGATGAAGAGCCCCGGTGCCGCCCATCCGCCTGGCTTCGCCTGGCACCTCCACATGAAATGGGGAGGAGTTGGCGCGGGGTGATCACGACGGCTCCGGTCCGGTCCTGGGAGCTGGATCGCAACCCCGACCTGGTCGATCTCGTGAGCGCCGCTCGCGACGCGGGGCACGAGGTGATGCTCATCGAACGGCCGATGCCCGACGCCGTCAGCGTGGCCGCGATCGGCCGGACTTTCGACATCGTCTCAGCCACGGGTGGTGTGGCACTGGAGGATGCAGAAGGCAAAACAATCGATTACGAGTCGGGTGACGACCGCATCCTCGGCGCGTCCCGACTGTGGCGGCGCATCGGCCCGCCGGCGGCGGTGGCGGTCGGCGGGTTCGCCTACCGACCGGACCGCGATCCTGGCGGCGCGTGGTCGGGTTTCCCGTCGCTTCTATTTCGCGTCCCGGCGCTCGCCGTCAGGCGGAGACGCGGGCGGACATTCATCACGGCGGCCGCGCCCGATGCGGAATCGCTCCTTGACCTGTCAGCGCCGGCCGCGCGTGCGCCCGCCGCCCGCCACCTCGAGGTGACGCCGATCCGCAACCCGCTCGCGTGGACCGCCGCCGTGGAGTCCGTCGCGGCCCGGCTACGTGCGGGTCATGCGGAGAAGGTCGTGCTCGCGCGAGAGGTGCTGGCGCGAGGGGACGGCGTTGTCTCCGCGGGGATGGTTCTTCGCGGCTTGCGCGCCGCATATCCGTCGTGCTTCACGTATCTCATCGCGGGAGCCGACGGAACCGCGTTTGCCGGTGCATCGCCCGAGCTATTGGTCCGCCGGTCGGGCAGCGACGCGTTCGCGCAGCCAATGGCGGGCTCGATCGCGCGCGGCGCGACCGACGCCGAGGACGAACGACTCGCACGACAGCTGACTCAAAGCGTCAAGGATGCGGTCGAGCACCGCGTGGTGGCGAACTTCGTGGTCGAGGCGTTGCGTCCGTTTGCATCAAACGTCGAAGCGCATGAACCCGAGGTCGTGCGCTTCACCAACATCCAGCACCTGGCGACGAGTGTCGACGCGCAACTGCGTGAACCGCCCGCGGACGTGCTCACGCTCGCTTCCGCGTTGCATCCGACCCCTGCGGTCGGCGGGTGGCCGCGTGATGCGGCGGATGGGCTGATCGACGAGCTCGAAGGCATGGAACGCGGTTGGTACGCCGGGGCGGTCGGGTGGATCGATGGGCGAGGCGACGGCGAGCTCGCGATCGCGTTGCGGTGCGGGCTGTTATGGGAGGACGGAGCCCGAATCTATGCCGGCGTCGGCGTGATGCCGGACTCCGACCCCGCGCGCGAGCTCGAGGAAACAGAGCTGAAGTTCAAAGCACTCCTCACCGCATTGATCTGATGGACGCCACCATCAACGGCGCGCGCATCCATTACGAGCGCGCGGGCGCAGGGCTCCCGCTGATCCTGCTGCACGCCGGGATCGCAGACGTGCGGATGTGGGAGCCCCAGATCGGTGCATTCGCGCACCAGTTCGACGTCATCGCTCCCGAAGTAAGGGGCTTTGGCAGCTCTGAGCTTCCGCCGGAGCGATGGTCTCCGATCGCCGATATCCTCGGGCTGATCGAGCGGCTGCATCTGAAGCCGGTACACCTGATCGGATGCTCACTCGGGGCGATGCTGGCCATCGACTTCGCGCTGGAGCACCCGGACCGGATCTCCAAGCTCGTGCTCGTGGGCCCGGCCATCGGCGGCGCGAATTTCGGCACGAAGTATCCGGAGGTCTTCGCCGAAGCCAAGGCCGCGGAGGAGTCCGGAAACATCGATGCCCAGAACCTGGCGGAGATGCACCTCTTTCTCGACGGGCCACGCCGCCGCCGCGGCTACGTGAAGGAGCCCCTCCGAGACCTGTTTCTCAAGATGAACGGACCAAACCTTCGCATCGACTGGGAGAGCGCGCCGTCGCCTGACCTCAATCCACCGGCGGCTGAGCGCTTGCATGAGATCACGGCACCGGTCCTGGTCATCGTTGGCGATGAGGACGTGCCGACGATCTTCCACGCGGTCGACCTTCTGATGGAGAAGGTGCCGCACGCGAAGAAGGCGGTCATCCACGACTCCGCGCATCTGCCCAACCTCGAGCACCCGGAGGAGTTCAACCGCCTGGTCCTCGACTTTCTCCTGGCGGATTAGCTCTTGAGCGCTGAGGCCGCCGCCTCCCAGCACAGTCGGTGTCCGTTGACGCTGTCCTCGCGCTTGAAGCGCACCACGACCATGGTCGGCGTCGGTGCGGCGACCGCGTCGGCGAGCGCGGGCTCGAGACCGGAGCGATCGGAGACCGGGCTGTAGACCAGTCCGTACAGCCGCGCGACCTGCGATAGGTCCAGGCCCAGCGGTGTGGCGAAGATCTCCTCGAAAACATCGTGGTGCTCGGCCTGCGGCAGAAAGTTGAAGACGCCGCCGCCGTTGTTGTCGCACACCACAAGCGTCGCCCTGATGCCGTGCCGCTGCAGCGCCCAGAGACCGTTCATGTCGTGATAAAGCGACAGGTCGCCGAGGAGCAGGACGGTCGGCACCGAGTCGCGGCCGGTCGCGACTCCCAGCCCGCTCGACACCAATCCGTCGATCCCGCTCGCGCCGCGGTTGCCGAAGAAGCGCTGCTGTGGCCGGGCCAGCGGCCAGAAGCTGTCGGCCGCGCGGATTGGCATGCTCGAGCCGATGAAGACCTGGCCGGGGTCGGGAAGGCGTGCGCTGAGGGCCCGGGCGACGTGTCCCTCGTGGAGTGGCGTCGAGACCAGCGTCGCCGCGATGGCCGCGGTGGCTCGCTTGCCCGCGCCGAGCCACTGGTCACGCCAGGCCGAACGGTCGACCGGCGGCAGCGCCTCGAGCAGCGGCTGGGGGTCGCACACCATGACGTTCGTCGCGACGTGGTCCTGGTCCCGCCACGCGCGGTCGGGGTCGATGAGGAACGTCGGCGCCGCGGCGGCGGCGAGCCAGCGGTTCAAAACCCGCGACGTCGGCGTGGCGCCGAGCCGGATCACAAGATCGGGTCCGTGCTGGAGCGACCAGCCGGCGCGCAAGAGAGCTTCGTAGGACTCGACCGCGGCGCCTGCCTCCGCGCGGCGGAGCTGCGACGTCGGTTCCGCAAGCAGCGGCAGGCCGAGGCGATGCAGGGCAGGCGCGAGCCGTTCCCCATCCCGCATCTCGCCCACCACAACCAGCGGCCGCTGCGAGCGCTGTAGCGCGGAGGCCAGCGAGGCAAGCTGGGCCTGGCTCGGCAGCAGCCGGCCGCCGGTCAGCGCCTGCTGAGGAGCGGGTTCCGCCACCGGGACCTCGCCAGGGGGCGGAACCAGGGGCTCTCGAAATGGCAGGTTCAGATGCACAGGGCCGGCCGCCGCCTCCGCGACGGCTCGCGCCGCGAGACGCCGCCACACATGCGCGGCGTTCGGCATGTCGACCGGCACTCCGGGATCGACGAACCACTTCGCGGCGGTGCCGAACAGACGCTGTTGGTCGATCGCCTGGTTGGCCCCCACTCCTTGTAGCTCCGGCGGACGATCCGCCGTGACGACGATGAGCGGCGTGCGCGAGTAGGCCGCCTCGACGACCGCGGGATGAAGCTCCGCCGCCGCGGTCCCCGATGTTGTGAGCACGACCGCGGGCTTTCCGGTCGCTTTGCCCAGGCCCACTGCAAAGAAAGAGCCGCATCGCTCGTCGATATGGACGATGACCTTGATTCGTGGATGGCGCTGCATGGCCATGGCCACCGGCGCGGAGCGCGATCCCGGCGAGACGCAAGCGAACTCGACGCCCTGCGCCGCGAGCTCGTCGACGAAGGTGGCGGCAAAGGACTGCGCTACATCCGACATAGGATCGAATCGTGATTCTGGAGCGTGAGGACGTAAAGCTGAGCTACTTTGTGGCCGGCGCCGGTCCGCCGGTCACCCTGCTGCACGGCTTCACGCAGAGCGGACGGAGCTGGCGCGAGCTCATCTCCAAGGTCCCCGAAGGCTGGCGATGGATCGTGCCCGACCTTCGCGGCCACGGCGAAACGCAGACGGCGCGTGGCGCGCCATGCTCGATGGACGCTTGCACCGAGGACCTGCTTGCCCTTTGGGACGGGCTCGGGGTCCAACGGACGCACCTCGCGGGCTACTCGATGGGTGGGCGGCTGGCGCTTCACGTGGCGGCGCGCCGTCCCGAGCGCGTGCTCTCGCTCGTCACGATCGGCGCGCATGCCGGGCTCGACGACAGCGCACGCGAGGGCCGCCGGCTCGGCGACGAGGCCCTGGCGGAACGCATCGAGAGCGATGGCATCGAGGCGTTCGTCGATTACTGGGGCGCTCTTCCCCTCTTCACCGGACTGGAGCGCCGCGGGCCTGCATACGTCGCTCAGGTGCGGGCGGAACGGCTGCAGAACCACGTCGCGGGACTCGCCTGCTCGCTGCGAGGCATGGGAGCCGGCGCGATGGATCCGGTCTGGGACGAGCTCGCCCACGTGGGCTGCCCTTGCACTTTCGTCGCGGGACAGCTTGACCATGGTTACGTCGCGTCCGCGCGCAGGCTGGCGGCCACGGTGGCAAACGGGCGGTTCGAGATCGTGCCCCGGGCCGGCCATGCCGTGCATCAGGAGCGCCCAGACGCGTTTGCCCGCCTGCTCGCCTCTCACCTGGCCGCGGCGACCGCGGCCGGCGTCTCCGCCTCTAGCTCGACTGTCGACTGAAGCCCCGCCACGTAACGCGCGGCGCCGAGTCGCTCCAGGTCGAGCATCCCGCCGTGGTCGATGCGTTGCAGCACGAACCTTCGGTGCCCGTCACGGATCAGGCGCTCGACGGCCCGGGCAACGTCCGACGGGCGTCGGGCATCGATGAGGGCGGGTCTCACAGCAGAACCCCCAGCGTGAACAGCAGCGCATAGATGAGCTGGGCGGCGGCCATGCGCTTGAGCGCGCGAACAAGGTCGGAGGCGGCCGTGCTGCCGAACGCGAGTCGCACCGGAACCGCCGCGATTGGAATGGCCAGCAGAACCAGCAACACCGTCGGACTTGCGCCTTGCGTAATCAAAAGCAGGACGGGCATCGCGAATGCCGCGGAGACCAGAAGGAGGAGCAGGATGCGCGTTCGCTCGCGCCCAATCCGCGTGGCCAGCGTCCGCTTGCCGGCCGCCAGGTCGGTGGCGATGTCGCGGAGGTTGTTGAGGACCAGGATCGCCGTCGCCAGAAAACCCATCGCGCACGACATCAGCAAAGTGATCGGCAGCGGCGTGAGGCGGGCCGTCTCCACGTAATAGGTTCCCAATGTCGCGACGAGGCCAAAGAAGATGAACACGAAGACTTCGCCGAGGCCCAGGTAGCCATACGGGCGCGGTCCGCCGGTGTACAGCCAGCCGGCGAGAAGACAAGCCGCCCCGATGATGAGGAGCGGTAAGCCAAACGCGACGCTCAATGCAAGCCCGACGACTCCCGCGATGCCGAATGCGGCGATCGCTGCACTCCGAACGTGCCCTGGCTGAACCACACCCGACGAGGCTGCGCGCACGGGCCCGACACGATTCACGTCCGCGCCGCGCACGAAATCCGAGTAGTCGTTGGCGAAGTTCACGCCGAGCTGGATGCTCAACGCGACCACGAGCGCGCCCAGTCCCGCGGCCCAGCGCACGCCATCCAGATGGACCGCGATCGCAGTCGCGGTCAGCACGGGCGCGACCGAAGCCGCCAGCGTCGCGGGTCGCACCGCCGACCACCACACCTGCGTGGTGCTGAGCCTCGGGGCTGCGGTGACCATTACGGCCGTTTCGGAAACTTCGCGAAGTTCGGTTTGCGTTTCTGGACGTAAGCGTCCCGGCCTTCCTGCGCTTCCTCGCTCATGTAGTAGAGGAGGGTTGCGTCACCGGCCAGCTGCTGGATCCCCGCGAGCCCGTCGTCAGCGGCGTTGAGGCCGGCCTTGAGCATGCGCAGCGCGAGCGGGCTGAGCTCCAGCATCCGGCGGCACCATACGACTGTTTCCTTTTCGAGGTCGGCCAGCGGAACCACCTTGTTGACGAGCCCCATGTGGAGCGCTTGCTGCGCGTCGTACTGCTCGCAAAGGAACCAGATCTCCCGCGCCTTTTTCTGCCCCACGATCCGCGCGAGCAGACCCGCGCCATAGCCTCCGTCGAAACTGCCCACTCGGGGCCCGGTCTGTCCGAAACGCGCGTTGTCTGCGGCGATGGTCAGGTCGCACACCACATGGAGCACATGGCCCCCGCCGATCGCGTAGCCCGCCACCATCGCGATGACCGGCTTGGGCAGGCGTCTGATCTGAACCTGGAGGTCGAGCACGTTCAGCCGGCCGGTGCCGCCGGCATCGACATAGCCGTCTTCCCCGCGCACACGCTGGTCGCCGCCCGAGCAGAACGCTTCAGTGCCGGCCCCGGTCAGGATGACCACGCCGACCTGGGGGTCGTCGCGCGCGACCTCGAACGCCTTCGCCATCTCGACCACGGTCAGCGGGCGGAAAGCGTTGCGGACCTCGGGACGGTTGATCGTGATCTTGGCGATGCCGTCCCACGTCGCATAGACGATGTCGTCGTAGTCGCCTGAGCTCTTCCAGCGCGAGACCGCCTGATCTTTCAAGTCATCACTCCTAGAGCGATCACTAGCACCATCTTCAGATGGTACGCCGGACAGAGATCCGGGGGCCGGTCTAGGCGCGCTGGCGAGGGCGGCGGCGCGGAAACAGCTTGACGATCTTGGTGTAGTCGTCTGGCGTGTCGATATCGTCCGAACGGCCCGGCGCGGGAACGATGTCGATCAGCTCCGACCTTCCCTGCAGCACCTGCCGCGCGCCGGCGTCTCCTTTGAGGGCAAAGAGGTCGCCCCAGAGCTCGCGCGAAAGGATGACCGGGGGCGCCCACCCGTCGGCGCTCGAAGCCGCGACCGCGGGTCGAGAGCCCTCGCGCCGCCAGGCCCGCAGCAGGGTCGCGACGGTGCGTGACCCGACCAGCGGCTGGTCACCGAGAACCACCATCGCGGCCTCGATCTCCGGACGCATCGCCCGCAAGCCTGCTTGCATTGACGACGCCATGCCCGTTTGCGCCTTCGCGTTGTAGACGAGCTCGGCGCGACCGTTGATCGCGCGCTTCACATCGTCCTCCGCGTAGACGACGACAGTTTGGTGACAGCCGCCCTCTGACGCCGCCTCGAGCACGTGCCGCACCATCGGCACACCGTCGATATCGAGCAGGAGCTTTTGGGATCCGGGCATCCGCGAGCTCCGGCCCGCGGCGAGAACGATGCCGCCCACGGGCAGCAGCGCGGCGGCCAGCCGCTCAAAGGGCGGACGCGCGGAGCGGATCCATTCGACCTCGATGCCCGCGCGGATGGCCACCTCAGCAAACTCGCGCAGCCGCCCGCTGTCGCCGTCGACCAGGAGAAGGCGCTTTCCGATCAGCGGCGTCATGTCTGGAACCTGCTCCGGCAAACCGACAACCGCGACCGAGCGACAGTCGCTCCTCGCGGTCACATGCTGGAGCGCGGAGTCCAGGTCGCGGCCGCGCACCACCATCGAGTGCGGCCCGTCAGGTTCGCGATACGTGCGGCCTCTGACGGCAAGGTCAAGGTCGCCCATCACGAAGACTGACAAAGCCCGGTCAGCATGCCAGATGGGACCCGAATTACTCTCTCTTGAATGCCGGTTCTTGGAGCTCACGTCGATTCGTCCGGCGGGCTGCACCTTGCGTTTGAGCGCGCCAAGGCGATGGGGGCGGAATCCATACAGATCCACCCTACTCCGCCAGGGTTCTGGGGGTCGCCGAAGCTCGACGAGAATCGGATCGCGACGTTCAAGGAAGCGGCCGCCAAGCACGGCCATCCGCCCTTTTACTTTCACGCGGTTTATCTGATCAACCTGGCCGGCGATGACCCCACGCTTCGCCAGCGATCAGAGAGCACGCTGGCCGGTTATCTGAAAGCGGCCGACGACCTTGGCGTCGACGGCGTCATCTTCCATACCGGCTCGCACAAAGGCGCCGGCTTCGAAGCGCGCCTGCCGTCGATCACCGAGCACCTCCAGCACGTGCTCGAAAGAGCCGATCCCAAGAGCGCAAGGCTCCTGATCGAAAACAATGCCGGTCTTGGCGGCTGCGTAGGAGCACGGTTCGAAGAGATCCGCCAGATGCTGGACGCGCTCGACAACGACAAGCGAGTCGCGGTCTGCTACGACACCTGCCACGCGTTTGCCTCGGGTTACGACGAGCGCACGCAGGCAGAGGTGAAGAAGACTCTGGATGAGCTCGACCGGGTGATCGGTTTGAATCGAGTCGACGTCATCCACTGCAACGACTCGGTCACCGGCCTTGGCTCCAACCGCGACCGCCACGCGAACATCGGGGACGGTCAGATCGGCGAGGAAGGCTTCCGCGCGCTGCTGCACGAACCGAGGCTCGCCAGGCTTCCTTTCATCCTCGAGGTGCCTGGCGCCGGTGGCGGTCCCGACGCGGAGCAGGTCTCGGTGTTGAAACGCCTGGCGACCTAGGCTGGTGGAATGAGAATCCTGGACCAGGTCAAAGAAGTCGTCGGCGGCGCGCAGGTTTTCGGAGAGCCGTTCGAGAAAAACGGCACGACGCTGATACCGGCGTTCAGCGTCTCAGGCGGCGGAGGCGGCGGGCAGGACGCCGGGCCCGACGCTCCGTCCGGGGGCGGCGTCGGCGTGCGGGCCAGGCCCGTGGGCGCCTTCGTCATCAAGGGCGGCGACGTTTCCTGGCTTCCGGCCGTCGACGTCACCCGGGTCATCATCGGGGCGCAGGTGGTGGCGGTCGTCGGCCTGCTCACCTTGCGGACGATCCTCAAGGCGCTTGCCAGGCGTCGCTAGGCGACGTCCGAGGCAGCCGGCTCGTCATCCGCGTCGACCCAGCGTCTGCGTCGCGGCGGCCGTCGCGTGGCGAGCCCGGCCAGCCACCAGACGCGGCGCCCGAGCTGGCGGACGGTGTCCAGCAGGGACGGCCCCTGCGTCCCGTAGAGGCGCGAGTTTTCCATCTCACGCTGGATGTCTTTGAGCCGCTGCCACATGACGTCCTCGTTGGCGTACGGATTCATGCTCGACCTCCTGTAACCGCTAATGTCCTCACGACAGTTATTATAACCTTTGTTGCGCCTTTTGTGGTTATGGGTAGACTATTTTTCGATGTCTGATCGGGAAACGGCCGCCGGCGACCTCGGGCTGGTCCAGGCCTTCGTCAACTCGGTCGACCTGGAGCCTGGCGTCGAGGAGCTCAGAGACCCCAACACGCTCCAGGCCTGGCTGGTTGCAAAGGGCCTGATGGGCAGCGACGAGCCCGTCCACGAGACCGACCTGAAAAACGCCGTCGCGGTTCGGGAGGCGATGCGAGGGGTGATCGGCGGGAACTCCGGCCAGCGGGTCTACCCCGTCGACCTGGCGACCCTGACCGAGGCGGCCACCGCCAGCCGCCTGCGTCTGCGTTTCTCTGCGGACGGCAGACCTCGCTTGGAGCCGGAGGCCTCAGGCGCCGTCGGAGCGATCGGCCGGTTGGTCGCCGCCATGTACGCGGCGATGCAGGCCGAAGAGTGGGAGCGGCTGAAACTGTGCGGCTCGGGTACCTGCCGCTGGGCCTTCTATGACCGCTCCAGAAACCAGTCGAGCCGCTGGTGCAACATGGCCTCCTGCGGGAACCGCGAAAAGGCGCGCCGCTTCAGATCGAAAACCTCCTCCCCGCGCGGTGGGGAGGTGGCCCGAAGGGCCGGAGGGGCCTAGGCCCGCACCGCTCTCATCGCGGCACCAGTCCCGCCGTACCTCACCGCTGTGATCTCGGCCAGGATGCCGAGCGCCGTCTCCTCCGCCCCGCGGCCACCAAGGTCCAGACCGATCGGCCCATGGACGCGAGAGAGCTGCTCCTCGGTGAAGCCTTCCTCGCGCAGCGCGTCGAACCGGTTCTGATTCGTCTTGCGACTGCCGATTGCCCCGATGTAGCCGGCGCCTTTCCTGAGCACCGAGCGCAGCGCCGGGAGGTCGAACTTCGGGTCGTGCGTCAGGACCACGATGTACGTCGAACTGTCGATCGGGATCTTGCTCATCGCCTCGTCGGGCCATTCAACAATGAGCTCGTCAGCGTCCGGAAACCGCTCCGCCGTGGCGAACTTCGCGCGCGCGTCGATCACCGTGACGCGATATCCCATCAACTTCGCCAGCCGGTGCAGGGGGATCGCGATGTGGATCGCACCGATGATCACGAGGTGGGCCGGGCGCGGGAAGGGCTCGACGAAAATATCGCCGTCTCGCCGCGGCAGCTCCGTGCCTGCGGGGGCGCCCTTGATCAGCTCCGCCTCGCCGCTGCGCAGATTGGTCCGGAGCGTCGCCGCTTCGTCGCGCTCGAGCATCGCGATCAGCTGCTGGTGAACCCGGCCCAGCGGCTGGATGAAAACCTCGATATGACCGCCACACGCCAGACCGACTTCGAACGCCACATCGTCGGCCACGCCGAACGCCGCAACTTTGGCGGCGCCGGATTGCAGCACCTTTTGCGCTTCCTCGAAAACGGCGCCCTCGATACATCCGTTGGACACCGAGCCGGCCATCTTGCCCGAGCGCGTGACCAGCATCTTGGAGCCGAGCGGGCGGGGACTGGAGCCCCACGTCTCGATCACCGTCGCGATCGCGATCTCCTCTCGCTCGCGCGTCCACTCGTTCAGCTCGTTGAGAACTTCCCTCATCTCACCTTCCTCCTCGACTCCAGGGAGGCAAGCAAACGGCCCAGGTCGTCGAGGGCCTGCACGTTGTGCGCGGTCAGGAAGTCATCGCAGTGCGGCAGCGCCGCGACCATGCCCCGGGTCAGCGGCTCATAACCTTCCGAACCCAACAGAGGGTTGAGCCAGATCAGCCTGTGGGCCGAGCGACGGAGGTGGACCAGCTCGGCGCTGAGGTGGCTCGGGTCGCCGCGATCCCAGCCGTCGCTGACGATGATCACCACCGCCCCGTGACCGAGCACCCGGCGCGCCCAGTGGCGGTTGAAATCGCCCAGGGCATCGCCGATTCGCGTTCCGCCGCTGAAGTCGTGCACGCCCTTGCTGACGAGGTCGAGAGCGCGGTCGAGGTCGCGGTGACGCAGCAGGCGAGTGATGCGCGTCAGGCGCGTGGAGAAGACGAAGGCCTCGAGATCCTCGCGCCGTGCGATCGCGTGGGCGAAGATCATCAGCAGCCTCGAGTAGCGCTCCATCGAGCCACTGACGTCGCAGATCAACACGAGTGGCCTTCGCCGCACGCGAGGCTTTCGACGGAAGAGGGTCATGAGCTCGCCGCTCGACCGGATGGCGTGGCGCGCCGAACGCCTGAGGTCGACGCGTCCGCTGCCCGACGGTCGCAGCCGCCGCGTGCGACGTTCGGCGACCCGCCACGGCGCCTGCTCCAGCAACCGGCGGGCGCTGTATCCGCTCGAGCTGGCTGGGAATTCAGCCTCGTTTTCGCGGTTCATCTGCGACGCGTTCAGGCCGAGGGCGTTCGACCAGGCCTGGGCACGCTCCGGTGACAGAGGAAGCGGCCGGTTGCGGCCAGGCATCATGCCCGCGGAAGCGCGTGGGTCGGGCGGAGCCCAGAAGATGTCGAAGGCCGCCTCGAAGGTGGGGATGTCTTCCTTCCGGCTGACGAAAACCGCGCGCAGCGAGTTGCGAAAATCGTCGTGCTGCTTCAGGTCGATCAATCCAAGGGCGCGCGTCGCGTCCGTCAATCGCCGCGGGCCCGCCTCGAGTCCCGCATCGTGCAGCAACCGGGCGAATGCGCCCAAACGCGGCAAGAGGTCGGGTCGTGGCTCAGGCACGCTGCGCCTTTTCAACCAGCGCGGGGACCTGCTCCCGGACCCGCTCCAGGTCCTCCTGGTATTTGAGCGCGGCGCCCATCGTCGCGTTGACGAGGTTGGCGTCGATCCGCGTCGCGCCAAGGGCGGCGAGCGAGTGGGCCCAATCCAGCGTTTCCGCGACGCCCGGCACTTTGTAGAGATCCATGCCTCGCAGACCCTGCACGAGGGCGGCGACCTCGCGCGCCAGCCCGTCAGCCGCCTCCGGCGCACGCGCACGCACGATCTCCACCTCCTTGTCGAGGTCGGGGTAGTCGATCCAGTGGTACAGGCAGCGCCGCTTCAGCGCGTCGTGCACTTCGCGCGTGCGGTTGGAGGTGATCACGACGAACGGCACCTGGCGCGCCTTGATGGTGCCGATCTCCGGGATCGAGACCTGGAAGTCCGAGAGCAGCTCCAGGAGGAAGGCCTCGAACTCCTCGTCCGAGCGGTCGATCTCGTCGATGAGCAGAACGGGTGGTGTCGCGTCGTCGTTGTCGATCGCGTCGAGCAAAGGACGGCGCAGGAGGAATTCCGAGCTGAAGATCTCGCGCTCCGCCGCCCGCCTGTCCTGTCCCTCACCCATCAACCGGATGTGGAGCAGCTGGCGTGGATAGTTCCACTCGTAGACGGCGTGGGCGAGATCGATGCCTTCATAGCACTGCAGACGGATCAGGCGCGCGCCGAGGACATCGGCCATGACCTTCGCGGCCTCCGTCTTACCGACCCCGGCCTCGCCCTCGATGAACAGCGGCTTCTGCAGCTTGAGGGCGAGAAAGATCGATGTCCCCAACGCGCGGTCGCCGATGTACCTCCGCTCGCGCAGACGGCGTTCGACGTCCTCAATGGTCGCTGGCGCGCTCACGTTGACAAAGAGTACGAGGCAGCCCGTGCACACGGATAGTCCGGACGAACCGACCTGCAGTCCGCAGCAAACCTCGGATAGGCCGGACTATCCGGGAAGGTGGCCCGGCCCGGGTCAGCCGGGCGCGGGCCACCTCGCGACTCGTTACGTGCCCTGGGCCTGTTGAATCGCCCGTTTGGTCAGCACACGGGCGAGGTGCTTCTTGTATTCCGGACTTGCGCGCAGGTCGCCGGCCGGGTCGAGCCCATCCGACGCATGCTCCGCCGCCTCTTCCGGCTTGGCGCCCTTCTTGAGCGCCTCCTCGACGGCGTTCGCCCGGACCGGCGTGACGCCGACGTTCGTCAGCCCGATCCGCCAGCCGCCGTTCATCTTCTGCGCCGCCACGCCGACGATGGCCCAGTCGAACAGCCTGCGCCGGAACTTGACGTACTTGTGCGGTCCGTTGGCGACAGGAAACACGACCTCGGTCACGATCTCGTCAGGTCCCAGCGCCGTGGTGAACAGGTCCTTGAAGAAATCGTGCGCTGGAATCGTCCGCTGGTTGGTGACGATGTCCGCGTCGAGCATCAACGCAAGGGTTGGGTAGTCGCCGGCCGCGTCCGCGTGCGCAATGACCCCGCCCATGGTGCCCATGTTGCGGACCTGGTTGTCCCCCACCTCACCCGCCACCTCGGCGAGCAGTGGCAGCTTGCCTTTCACCACGCTCGAGCTCTGGATGGTCACATGCCGCGTCAGCGCGCCGATGCGCAGCTTGTTCCCGTCCTCTTTGATGTGGTCCAGCTCTTTGATGCCGTTGATGTCGACCAAGGCGGTGGGCTGCGCGAGGCGTAGGCGCATCAGCGGGATGAGGCTGTGCCCACCCGCCAGAACTTTCGCGTCCTCGCCGTATTTGTTCAGCAGCTTGGAAGCCTCCTCGACCGAGGAGGCGCGGGCGTATTCGAAAGCGGCCGGTATCACTTGCGTGCCTCCTTGATCTGCGCCCAGAGCCGGTTGGGGCTGGCGGGCATGTCCACATGCTTGATGCCGAGTGGTGTCAACGCATCGCTGATGGCGTTGATGACGGCTGCGCTCGCCGCGATCGTTCCCGCCTCGCCGATACCTTTCACGCCGAGCTCGTTGGTCGGGCTGGGTGTCACGGTGTTGTCTGTGATCAAGTTCGGGATCTCATTTGCGGTGGGGACCGAGTAGTCGATCAGGGTGCCGGTCTTCAGCTGCCCTGATTCCTCGTCGTAGATCATCTCTTCGAAGAGCGCCTGGCCGATACCCTGCGTCACGCCGCCGTGAATTTGCCCCTCGACGATCGTCGGGTTGATGATGTTTCCGCAGTCATCAACCGCAACATATTTTTGAATCTCGACCGCACCAGTCTCGGGATCGACCTCGACCACGCAGACGTGGGCACCGAAGGGCCAGACGAGATTTGGCGGATCGAAGTAGGCCACCGCTTCCAGCCCTTGCTCCATGCCCTCAGGCAAGCCAGCGCCGTATGCCGCGAAAGCGACCTCGCCGAATGTCTTGGACTTGTCCGGGCTCCCCTTGACATGGAACTTGCCCTGGTCGAAAACAACGTCCTCCTCGGCTGCCTCGAGGATGTGCGCGGCCAGCTTCCTGGCCTTGTCGACGACCTTGCCGGAGGCGCGGCTGATGGCGACCCCACCCACCGAGAGGCTTCGACTGCCCGCGGTTCCGTAGCCCATGGCGGTGCCTTCGCCGGTGTCGCCGTGCCGAAGATCGACGCTCTCCATGGGCACGCCGAGGGTGTCGGCCACGATCTGGGAGAACGTGGTTTCGTGGCCCTGCCCATGGGCGTGGGTCCCGGTGTACACGATCACGGAGCCCGTCGGCATGACCCTGACCTGGGCTGCCTCGGACAGAGCAATGCCGCCAGTAGCGGGAGCGGTGGCGGAGCTGGGACCGAAGCCGCAGAGCTCGATCCAGGTCGAGAGCCCGATGCCCATGTACTTGCCGTGCTTCCGACCCTCGACCTGCTGCTTACGCAGCTGGTCGTAGCCCGCCAGCTCGAGCGCTCGGTTGAGAGTCTTTTCGTAATCACCGCTGTCGACGACGAGCCCGAAGTTCTGCGTGAACGGGAAGTCCTTCGGCTGAATGAAGTTCTTGCGCCGGATCGCGACCGGATCCATGCCGATCTCGCGCGCGACCAGGTCAACCATCCGCTCGACAAGGTGGGTCGCCTCAGGGCGGCCGGCTCCGCGGTAGGGGTCGGTCGGCACCTTGTTGGTGAGCACCCCGACGGTGCGTGAGGAGATGCCTTGCCACTTGTAGGCTCCGCCCGCCATGAGGCAAGCCACGGTTTGAAAGGCCGAGAACGGCGCGCAATATGCGCCGACGTCGAGATACTGCGTGACCCGCATCCCGAGCAGCGTGCCGTCCTTCTTGGCGGCAACTTCCACGTCGTAGTACTGACCCCGCCCGGCGTATGCGTTCTGCACGCTCTCGGTGCGGGACTCGATCCACTTGACTGGCCGGCCGAGCAAGCGTGAGACTGCCGGGACAAGATAGTCCTCGGGATACGGACTGATCTTGCTGCCGAATCCGCCCCCCACATCGGCCGAAATCACACGCACGAGGCTCTCCTGGAGTCCCATCGCGCCCGACACGAACAACCTGATGAAGTGCGGGTTCTGCGTCGACATCCACATGGTCAGCCGCTTGTCGTAGGCCTCATAGTCGGCCAGGACGCCGCGGGTCTCCATGGGCGTCGGGGTCAGCCGCTGTTGGTGAATCCGCTCTTTGACCACGACTTCGGCCGACTTGAAGGCGGCTTCGGATACCTCATTCCCGGCGAACGGCAGGTCCCAACAGATGTTGTCCGCCGCATCAATGTGAACCTTGTCGCTGTTCGGTTGCGCTGCCTTCTCGACGTTGATCACGGCCGGCAGAGGCTCGTAATCGACGTCGACCATGTTGGCGCCGTCCGCGGCCTGCGCCTTGGTCTCGGCGACCACGACCGCGACGATCTCGCCCTGATAGCACGCTTCACGCTCCGCGATGGGGAAGTGTTCGGGCACGTACTTCTTGACCGCAACAAAAACGGGCAGAGCAGGAAGAGTGCCGGCCAGCTGCCCCTTGAAGTCGCGCGCGGTGTAGACCGCGACCACTCCGTCCGCCTTCGACGCTTCGGTGACCTCGATCTTCTTGATCAGGGCGTGCGGGTGCGGGCTACGGACGAAAGCAACGTGGGCGACGCCCACCCGTGTGAAGTCATCGGTGAAGTGCCCGTGGCCGGTGACCAGCCGCGGATCCTCACGTCGCTTAACCCGGGCGCCAACCAGCTGGGAGACGGCCATCTACTCACCTCCTGTGGTCATGGCGGCCTTCTTGCCGGCTGGAACCTGGGCTCCGCCCATCGTCCGGGCCGCCGTCTGCACGGCTTTGACGATGTTCACGTAGCCGGTACACCGGCAGAGATTGCCCTCCAGTCCCTTGCGAATCTCGTCTTCCGTTGGATTCGGATTTTGAGACAGCAAATAGGACGCGGCCATGATGAAGCCCGGCGTGCAGTAGCCGCACTGGAGGCCGTGTTCGTCCCAGAACGCCTGCTGGATCGGGTGCAGCTCGCCATCCTTGGCCATGCCCTCGATCGTGGTCAGGCTCCTGCCCTCGGCCTGGACCGCAAACAAGGTGCAGCTCTTGACGGCGTTGCCGTCGACCAGGATCGTGCACGCGCCGCACTGGCTGGTGTCGCACCCGATGTGAGTGCCCGTGAGGCCGAGGTTGTCGCGCAGATGGTGTACGAGCAAAAGGCGAGCCTCGACCTCGTGCTCGTACCGGCGGCCGTTGACGGTGGTTGCGACCTTGTGCTTCATGCGGTCCTCCTAATCCCCCTTAAAAGGCAGCTCTCGCGCCACCGTTTCAACAACCTGCCGAGACCGAACCCCCCTATTGCGCTACTTTTAGCCAGGAAATGCAACTGGAGAATTCCTTTCGCGTGAATGCACCGCCGGACCGGGTGTTCGCCTACCTCCTCGACGTGAACAAGGTCGTGGGCTGCGTTCCAGGTGCTGAGCTCTCAGAAGTGGTCGACTCCGCCACCTTCAAGGGTAAGGTCAAGATCAAAGTCGGCCCGGTCACGGTAGCGTACAGCGGCACCGCGCGCATCTCGGATCGAAACGACGCGCAGCGCACGGCGACCCTGACCGCTGACGGACGTGAGACGACAGGTCCGGGCTCAGCC
>VBEF01000123.1 GCA_005881275.1 Chloroflexota bacterium | reverse complement strand
GTCGGTTTCAACTGGAGCCTGTTGGTAATTGCCGCCCTTATCGCCTGGAGCCTGGCAACTGGGAGTTCAAACCAACGGGCGGCGACCCTTGGCGGTCTACGTCGTCGTTCGCCGGATCAACATCCGAGGGCGACCGGACGTCGAGAAGGCTGACCGGCTGGCCTGCAGCGAGAAGCTCCTGGAGTTCGGCGACCGTGATGCGGTCAGCACTCATGTCCGTCTTCTGCACGAGTCTCGCTGACTTGTCTTTGCTTCAGGCGAAGGCGACCGTCTTGGCACCGGCGACGATCTCTTCCACTATCTTGGCGGCCCCGACGATGCTCACGCCGTCTACCAGCTGCTCTGGGGTGATGCCCCGCGGTTTGGCACAGGCCCCGCAAAGCCACACCTTGCCCTGGTTGGCGATGAACTCAGTCATGAGATCGTTGAGCTTCGGTAGCCCGTTCGCCTCGACGCCCTCGCTGCCGCCCTTGCACCCCAGGCGAACCGCTTCGATCGTGCAGAGGACAACTGCCTCCTGTCCCGCCGTGGCCGCGATGTTGGCGGCAATGAAGGGCAGCGTTGCTCGCTCCGGCTCTTCACGGCCCCAGGTGCAGTTGAAGATCAGCTTCTCGTTCATTTCCGTCTCTCCACAGTGATGGTGAGGCGCCCGTCGTCGTGCGCCTCGGTGGACGTGATCCGCTGCCCGAGCAGCCGTGCCAGAGAGGGCAGATCCTCTTTGGCGGCCGGATCGCTGACGACGACCTCCAGCGATTCGCCTATCGAGACCTTGGCGATCTGGCGCCTGAACTCCTGAGCCAGGCCGTCGGCGCAGCCCATGTCGCCGGCGTCGAATACCTGCGTCGGGCCGCCGGCGACATCGGGCTCGGCTAGGAATCCGGAACAGAGGAGATCGATCCGCTCGATACCGTGAGGCCCCATGTCCAGGTAAACAACCTGCTCGATTACCTGGCGCGAGCCATCGCGCACGACGTTGAACCGCCAGCTGATACGGTGCCGCATTCCAACCTGATCCTCGGTTGAGGCCGCGAGGTCGAAGAGCGAAGCCGATCCGAACCAGCTCCTGATCCGGGCGACGATCGCGTCTCGGCCGTCGTACTCCTCCAACCCGTGTGGAAGCAGGAACCGAGCGTGGGCGTCGCTCGTCAGGGAGGCAATCAGCCTTTCGAAGTCGCGCGCGGCCAGCAGCTCCAGGAATCTGTGCGACGTGGCCCCCGCAGCCACCAGCGCCAGGTCTGCCTCGGCCATCGGAACGCGCCCCTGCTCGATCATCTCAATCACCTCCAGAAAGTTCGCTGGGCGGCATTGTCAGGCCTACTTCTCAAATTGTCAAGAGATCAATTGAATTCTTGACAGACCACCCCAAAACGGGGATACTGGCGAGCGCGATGACAGAGCGCGCCTTGAAGATCGAGCTGTTCGATCAATTCGCCCGAGTAGCGCAGGCGGCCGCCAGCGGACGCCGGGTAGAGATCGTCGACGTGTTGGCCAACGGCGAGAGGAGCGTCGAGGAGCTGTCGCGCCAGGTTGCCATGTCAGTCGCCAACACCAGCCGTCACCTGCAGGTTTTGAAGGAGGCCGGACTTGTCGCCGCCACCAGGGAGGGGACGCGCGTTCGGTACCGGCTGGCCTCACCGGCCGTCTACCGGTTCTGGGTGGCGTTGCGCTCGTTGGCGGCTGAAAGGTTGCCGGGCGTACAGGGCCTAGTCGAGGCGTATTTGGGTTCGCGCGAAGGCCTCGAAGCGATCAGCGGCGATGAGCTTCTGGCCCGACTCAGGTCCGGCGAACCATTGGTGGTGGTCGATGTCCGACCCGCCGAGGAGTACCAAGCTGCACACGTTGCCGGCGCGGTTTCGATTCCGCTTGCGGAGTTGGAGCAGAGGCTGCGGGAGTTACCACGGGAGCGGGAGGTCGTGGCTTATTGCCGTGGACCGTACTGCGCTTTTGCGCCGGAGGCGGTACGCACCCTCCGTGGGCACGGTTACTCCGCCCGGTATCTCAGCGACGGGCTGCCGGAATGGGCCGACGCCGGGAATGGTGTCGAGTCGGACGGAGTCAGCAGTTCGACTGCGGACCGATGAACCGGGCTGGCCTGACGGCGAATCAGCAGACGGCGATGCTGGCC
>VBEF01000039.1 GCA_005881275.1 Chloroflexota bacterium | reverse complement strand
GCACACAAGTTCACTGGCGATTCCATCTAGCCTCCAGGCATCTCCCCCAACACCCTCTTCACAGTCCTCCTCGTTCCGTGCCAAGATTGGCGGTGGTGGAGTTGCCCGACCGGTACAACATCGCCGCCGACTTGATCGAACGCAACCTCGCCGCCGGCCGGTCCGCCAAGACCGCGATCCACTCCGCCTCCGCCGACGTCACCTACGGCGACCTCCACCTCCTCACCTGCGGCGCAGCCCGCGCCCTCCTCCACCTCGGCGTCCGCCGCGAGGAGCGCGTCCTGCTCGCCGGCTACGACGGCCCCGGCTGGGTCGCCTTCTTCCTCGGCGCGATCCGCATCGGCGCCGTCCCCGTCCCCGTCAACCCGCTCCTCCAGCGGAGCGAGGACTACGACCACTACATCGAGGATTCACTCGCACGAGTCGTGATCGTGGACGCCAACACCGCCGAAAAGCTCCAACCGGCCGCAGCACGCGCCCAGCACAGGCCCGAGGTCCTGCGCTCCGACGAGCTGGCCAAAGGCGATGAGATCGCTCCGGCGCCAACGCGCAGGGATGACATGGCCTTCTGGCTCTACAGCTCCGGGTCCACGGGCAAACCGAAAGCTGTCGTCCACCTGCAGCACGACATCCCATACACATGCGTCACCTACGCGGAGCAGGTGCTCGGCATCACTGAAAAGGACACGACCTTCTCGACGACAGGCCTGTTCCACGCCTACGGCTTCGGCAACAACCTCACGTTTCCGTATTGGGTGGGCGCAACCACCGTCCTGCACGCAGGGAGACATTCGCCGGCGACAGTCCTCGAGACCATCGAGAAGCGAAGGCCGACACTTTTCTTCAGCGCCCCGACGCTTTACAACGCGATCCTCAACTTCGAAGGCGCGAAGAGCCGTGACCTGTCCAGCATCCGGCACTGCGTCGCCGCCGCCGAGGCGCTTCCCGCCGAGGTCTGGCGGCGATGGAAGGACGCGTTCGGCCTGACCATCCTCGACGGGGTCGGCTCGACCGAGATGCTGCACATCTATTGCTCGAACCGGCTCAACGATCTGAAGCCCGGGTCCAGCGGCAAACCCGTGCCCGGCTACGAGCTGAAGATCCTCGACGACGAGGGCAAGCCGGTGGCGAAGGGCGACGCCGGTGACCTCTACGTGAAGGGCGACAGCGCGCTCGCTCTCTACTGGGCGCAGCACGAGAAGTCGAAGCGCTCGATCCTCGGCGACTGGTTCTTCACCGGCGATCGGTATCGCGTCGACGAAGACGGCTTCTACTGGTACGAGGGTCGCTCCGACGACATGATCAAAGTCAGCGGCCTGTGGGTTTCGCCGATCGAGATCGAATCCGCGCTGCTCGAGCATCCGGCGGTGGCCGAAAGCGCAGTCGTCGGGATCAGCATCGATGGATTCACCAGGATCAAGGCCTTTGTGATCGCAAAGCAAGATGCGGTGAAAGGCGACGAGCTGGTGGAAGAGCTACAGGAGCACTGCAAGTCGCGCTTGCAGCGCTTCCAGTACCCGCACCTCATCGAGTTCGTGCCTGAGCTGCCCAAGACGGTGACGGGCAAGATCCAGCGCTACAAGCTTCGCGAGAAGGAAGCGGCCCCTGCGTAAGAACATCGCGGTCTTGCCGTGCGACGGAGCGGGCAAAGAAGTCGTGCCAGAGGCGATCAAGGTCCTCCGCGCGGCCGGCGCCGACCTCGAGTTCCAGGAGTACGACGTCAACGCCGACCAGTACATCCGAACGGGCCAGCCGATCCCCCCGAACGTATGGACAGACCTCCAGAAGGCCGACTCGATCCTCTTCGGCGCGGTCGGCGATCCGCGCGTCGACGATGCGGCCTACCTCGCCGGCGTCCTGCTGAGGCTGCGCTTCGAGCTCGATCTGTACGTCAACCTCCGCCCGGCGAAGCTCTACGACGACCGCCTTTCACCGTTGCGCCACGAGGACAGGCGAAAGATCGATCTGCTCATCGTGCGTGAGAACACAGAGGGCCTCTACGTCGGCATGGGCGGGCGGTTCAAGAAAGGCACCGAGCAGGAGGTCGCTGTCCAGGAGGACCTCAACACCTACCTTGGCGTCACGCGGATCCTCGAGTACGCGTTCCAGAACGCAAAGCGTGAGCTCGTCATGGTCGACAAATCCAATGCAATGACTCACGCGGGCGGGCTGTGGCAGCAGCAGTGGAAGGCCGGGGCGAAAAAGCACCCCAACATCAAGACGCGACATCTATACGTAGACGCCGCCGCGATGCAGCTGGTGCGCGACCCCACTCAGTTCGAGGTCATCGTCACCGGCAACCTCTTCGGCGACATCCTGTCCGACCTGACCGCGGAGCTCATCGGCGGCATGGGCATCGCGCCTTCCGGCAACGTCAACCCCGAGACGAAAAGAGGGCTCTTCGAGCCGGTCCACGGCACCGCGCCGGATATCGCGGGCCGCGGCGCCGTCAATCCGATCGGGGCCATTCTGAGCGCCTCTATGATGGTGAGACACCTGGGTCAAGGAGAAATGGCTAACGCGATCGAGGGTGCGGTCGAATCGGCCATCCGCGCGGGCGAATGCACGCGCGATCTCGGCGGGAGCCTGTCGACCCGAGAGGTTGGCGATGCGGTGGCGAAGAGGCTGAGGGACTAAATGGCGCCGATGGGCATGACCATGACGGAGAAGATCCTGGCTCGAGGAGCCGGCCGCGAAAGCGTGCGGCCGGGCGACCTCTTGCTGGCGAAGGTCGACTTCGCCATGGGCCACGACCTGACCATCCCGCCCGGCCGCCTGACTCGCGAGTTCTCGCGGGATATGGGAATCAAGTGGTACTTCGAGGTCGGGCAGGGCGGCATCTGCCACACGGTGCTCCCGGAAAACGGCCTGGTCCTGCCGGGCGAGCTTGTCGTCGGCGCCGACTCGCACAGCTGCACGTATGGAGCGCTCAACAATTTCGCCACGGGCATCGGTTCGACGGACCTCGCGTGCGTGCTCGCGCTCGGTGAGCTCTGGTTCCGCGTGCCCGAGACGCTGAAGTTCGTCTACCACAACCGGCTCAGCGAATGGGTCGAAGCCAAGGACCTGATCCTCTACGTGATCGGCCAGATCGGCGTCGATGGGGCTCGTTCGAAGGCGATGGAGCACACGGGCGAGGCGCTCCGGTACATCGACATGGAGGCGCGGCTGACGATGACCAACATGGCGATCGAGGCGGGCGCCAAGAACGGGATCATGGAGTTCGACGAGGTGACGAAGGAGTACCTCGAAGGTCGCGCCAAGCGTCCATACAAGCCGGTCACCTCAGACCCTGACGCCGAGTACGAGAAGGTCTTCGAGTTCGACGCATCGAAGGTCGAGCTCGGGGTCGCCAAGCCGATGTCCCCGGACAACTACGCGCCGCTCTCCGAGGTCGCGGGCACCCGGCTGGACCAGGTTTTCATCGGGTCCTGCACCAACTCGCGGATTACCGATCTGCGGCGGGCGGCGGCCGTGCTCGAGAACCGCAAGGTCGCGCCAGGGATCCGGCTGATCATCACTCCCTCCTCGCACCAGGTCGCGATCCAGGCCGAGAAGGAGGGCCTGATCCGCACGTTCCTCGCCGCGGGCGCGGCGTGGACGACGGCCACGTGCGGTGCGTGCCTGGGCGGGCACATGGGCGTGCTCGGTGAGGGCGAGGTGTGCCTCAGCACCACCAACCGCAACTTTCCCGGCCGCATGGGCCATCCGAAGGCGCAGGTGTACCTGTCCAATCCGGCGGTGGCCGCGGCAAGCGCCGTCACGGGCGTGATCACACATCCGAGGGAAGTGCTCGCCAAGATGCCGGTCGGAATCGCATGACACTGCCGCGGGGGTGGAAGTCGTCTTCGCCCTCGTTGTCATGGGGCGGTCGCCCGGCTAAGCCGGGCGACGCGGCAGGGCAACCGTGACGCTGCCGAAAGTCGTCCGGGGGCGGGCGTGGAAGTTCGGCGACAACGTCGACACCGACCAGATCATCCCGGCCAAATACGCGATCTACTCCCTCGACGAGAAGGAGCTGGGCAAGCACGCGATGGATGGCGTCCCGGGGCGCGAAACGTGGGCTTCCCAGGTGTCCCCGGGTGACATCATGGTCGGCGGCTCTAACTTCGGCTGCGGCTCGTCGCGGGAGATCGCGCCTGTGGCGATCCGAGGCGCCGGCATCTCTCTCGTGATCGCCGACTCCTTTGCGCGCATCTTCTTCCGCAACGCGATCAACATGGGCTACCCGATCCTTCAGTCGCCGCAAGCGGCCGAGGCGATAGAGGAAGGCGACGAGCTCGAGGTCGACCTCGAAGAGGGCGTGATCCGCAACATGACCAAGGGCGACGAATACCGCGCCGAGGCGTTTCCCAAGTTCATGAACGACCTGCTGAAGATGGGCGGCCTGGTGCCCTGGGTGCGCAAGCAGCTCGAAGAGCGGCGGCGCCTGGCAGCCACGCGTGGATGACAACGAACCAGTAGAGCTTCAGGAGCCGCTCGACGAGCTGGCTCGCGACCCAAAGCGCTTCTCGCATGACCTCAAGTTCCCGCCGGCCGACAAAATCCGCGTCTACGACGACACCTTGCGCGACGGCGAGCAGATGCCCGGCGTCGCGATCACGCCGAAGGACAAGTTCGAGCTCGCACGCATGCTCTCCGATATCGGCGTTCACATCATGGACGTCGGATTTCCCTCGGTCTCGGAGGGCGAACGCGAAACGCTTCGGCTGGTGCTCGGCGGTCGCAAGCGCGGTGAGCTGAGACCGGATCTCGAGGTCGTTTGCATGATGCGTTCGACGCGCGGCGACATCGACAGCACGATGCAGGTGATCGATTCGCTCGGCTACAAGCGCGATGAGGTGACGTACTTCATCTTCACCTCGGCGTCAGACCTCCACGTCAAGTACAAGCTCGGCAAGACGCTGCTGCATCGCGACGGCATCCCGGACTCGGAGTGGCTGGAGCTTCCCGTTTCCTATTACCGGGAGGCAAACCTCCGCATGATGTGCGAGGCGATCGGGTACGCGCGCGAGCAAGGCGCGACCTCGATCGAGTTCGGAGGCGAGGACGGCAGCCGGGCTGACGTCGATTACATCGCGGAGATCCACAGGGAAGGCCTCAAAGCCGGTGGGACGAGGCCTTCGACGCCCGACACCGTCGGCTGCTACTCGCCTTTCGCGGTGCGCGAGTACATCCCCGCGATCAAGGCTGCCGCCCCGCACGCGCCTCTGGTCGTCCACTTCCATAACGACCTCGGCCTTGGCGCTTGGAACACGGTGACTGCGCTGGGCTCCGGGGCGGAGGTCTTCACCACCAGCGTCAACGGCATCGGGGAGCGCACCGGCAACGCACCTATGCACCAGGTCTTGATGCAGCTCCGCTATCTGTTTGGGATCGAGATCCCCGGCTTCAAGTACGAGAAGCTGCGCAACCTCGCCCGCAGGCTGGAGAGCATGAGCGGCGTGCCCGTGCAGCCGACCGAGCCCGGAATCGGCCTCAACGTCTTCAGCCATGAGTCGGGAATTCACACGGCCGGCATGCTGATCCATCCCGCCATCTACCAATTCCTTCCGCCTGCCGACCTCGGCGCCGAGATCAGCTACGTCTACGGCAAGCATTCGGGTGCGCTGGTGATCGAGCACGCTTTGCGCCACGCGGGGATGCGGCCCGAGCCTGAGCTGGTGGCCAGGGTTCTTGCCGAGGTGAAGCGTGTGCGCGAGGAGCGCGCCGAGCGCAGCGACTTCTCGGAATTCCACCGCCAGTACTACGATCACCTCAACCGCATGGGACTGACCGCGGACGAAGTCGTGGACATAGCGAAGGCTCTGACTGCCTAGATGGCAACCGCGACGCGGGCCGAGGGCGCAACTCGAAAGCTCTACCTGAACCTCCACCGCTGGATGTGCATGGCCAAGGCGCTCGACGATCGGATGCATATCCTGGTCAAACAGGGCCGCGCTCCATTCGTCGGCTCGAGCCGCGGCCACGAGGGCATCCAGGTGGC
Organism: Chloroflexota bacterium; assembly: GCA_005881275.1. Classification (GTDB taxonomy): domain Bacteria; phylum Chloroflexota; class Dormibacteria; order Dormibacterales; family Dormibacteraceae; genus 40CM-4-65-16. Next base: position 61,910 of record VBEF01000039.1, on the reverse strand, counting down.
CTCCACGGCGGCGATCGGGCCGGACGACTGGCTCGTGCCGCACTACCGGGGGCTGGCCAACGCGATCGTCCGCGGCCTGACGATGAAGGAGTGGATGCTTGCGGTGTTCGCCAAGGCCGGTGACCCGCTTTCCGCCGGCCGCAACATCCCCGGCGGCTGCTACAGCTACCGCAAGCTTAAGATCGCCTCCGTCTCGCAGGTGGTGGCGAGCTGGATCCCGAAGGCGGCCGGCATCGCGTATGCGGCCAAGCTCAAGACCGAGGGCAGCGTCACCCTGTGCACGTTCGGTGACGGCGCCACGAGCCAGGGCGAGTTCCACGAGGGCGTGAATTTCGCGGCTGTGCACCGCCTGCCTGTCGTGTTTGTCTGCGAGAACAACAGCTATGCGATCTCGGTTCCTATCCGGCTGCAGATGGCCAACCCGGACGTGGCCGACCGCGCGGCCGGCTACGGCATCGCCGGGGTGACCGTTGACGGCACCGACGTCCCGGCCTGCCATGAGGTATGTCGCGAGGCTGTCGCACGCGCCCGTCGGGGCGAGGGGCCAACGCTCATCGACGCCAAGATCTGGCGCATCAACTCCCATACGTCCGAGGACAACCACCTCAAGTACCGCACCAGGCAAGAGCTGGATGAGGCGGCTCATCATGACCCGCTCAACCGGTTTTCGGCGTGGCTCGTCGAGCGCCGCTGGATCACCGCGGAGGGCGCGGCGGAAGTGCAGGCCGCCTGCGACGCGGAGGCTTCGGAAGCGGCCGATTGGGCCGAGCAGCAGCCCGACCCTCTGCCGGAGGACGCCCTGAAAAACGTCTTCTCCGGAACTTAGGTACAAGTTAAGACCTCAAAGCTAGACTGCCGACGATTTGGAGTCCGAGCCGCCCGTGTCCGCCAATTCGACCCCTCCGGAAGCCGCGTCCGAGGAGCCGGTCGACGCTGTCCCGACCAGCCAGACCACGCCCGTCTGGGCCAACACTGTGCCGGTGGAGCCGGCTGAGGACCCCGACGAGGCGAAGGCCGCGTCTGAGGTCGAAGAAGCCATGCCCGCCCTACCCATGCAAAAGGGAGATCCCGAGTGGTCGAAGGCGCAGAGCTCGCCTAACGGCGAGGGGTCCAGGGTGACGCCGGGTTGGGCGACGACCGTCCCAACCTCGTCCGGCGAGGCACTCGCCGAGACTGAGACTGAGACTGAGACCGAGACCGAGCCCGATGCCGAACCGGAGGCCACTGGAGACGAGACCGAGGCGGAAAGTCCGCTGACCGAGCCGCACAGGGCCGTGGCCGCGGATGCGCTCAAGTCGACATGGCCACCCGCGACGGATTCCGCACCGGCGCCCCCCGAGGAGACCGACATCTGGCCGCCCGAGCCTCCAACCGAGAAGGCGATGCCCGCCTGGCCGCCGCCATCCGAGCTGGAGGAGCCGGTCACCCCCGCGCAGCCGATCCCCACCTGGCCGGATTCGTTCGAGCCCGCATCAGCCTCGCCGCCGACCCTGACGCCCGCGGCCGCGGCGCCGATGCCGCCGACGATCACTCCCGCGCCCGCGCCGGCAGCCGAAATTGCGACCCCCGAGGCTGCGTCGCCGGCCTCCGACGCCGGGCCGCCGGTCACGGCTTCCGCGCCACCGGCGAAGCCGGAGCCGATCGCACCGCGGCCAAAGCCGGATTCTGTCGCGCCCGCCAACCCAGAACCCGTCACACCCGACAAGCCGGAGCCAGTCGTCGCGGCTCAGCCCGAACCGGTATCGCCGGCCCAGTCCGGCCCGCCGCCCCGTCCTGTGTGGGCGCCCGGACCCAGAGTCGAGCCGGCGACCCCTGCCCCGAAGATCGCCTCCACGCCGCCGCTTCAGATCCCGGCGTGGGCCCCAAGAGTCCCGCTCGCCGCCGAACCGGGCACGCCGACATGGTTCTCGCCAAGAGAGGAAATCCCTCACACGACAGCGCAGCCTGTCGCGCAGTCCACGCCCAATCCCGCACCTGCTCCCAAGCCCTCCGCACCCATCCCACCCGGTGGTGGGCACCTGCCCGTGGCTCAGATTCCCATCCCGCCGGCGACACCGGCGGCCTCCGCTGGGTCGCAGTCCGCCGCAGCGAAATCAACGTGGGAGGTCGTGGAGCAGAAGTCCAAGTCAGGGCCACATGCCAAGGTCGAGCCCGGTCCGACAGCCGAGGACCGGTCCTACGCGGAATGGTTCGCCTGGGCCAAACGTGGGGGAGCGCCCGCGAGCGCGTGCCACAGTGCGGCGCAGGGCGCGTTCAAAGCTCTTTCCGGCGGCAAGGACGTCGCGACAGCCGTGCAGTGGGCGACTGCGGCGATGAGCAGGCCCCCGGAAAACGTCAGCTACGCGCGCCAGACGTACTGCGCGTGGTTCTCGCTGGCGAACATCGACCTCAACCTCGACCAGCAAAGGGCCCACGCCTTTGCGGCCGCGGCCCTGCAGGCGCTGGACCTGGGGCAGGACGCGGCTGCCGCGCACGCGGCCGGTTTGGCCGCGGCGGGCATCAAGTAGCCGACCGGGCTCGCGACGGCTCCGGATGGGCCGTCCTCGCATTCCTCTTCGCCGCCACGCTCGTCGTCGAAAGCATGTCGTGGAACCAGCTCACCGCGTACATGCCTTTCTATTTGCGGGAGCTTCACGTCGCGCCGGACCAGGTTCCGCGTTGGATCGCCGCTATTTCGAGTGTCGGCTGGATCCTCGCCCTGCCGCTTGCGCCTTTCTGGGGTGTGCTCGCCGACCGCTACAGCCGCAAGCTGATCATCGTCCGCAGCGCTGTGCTCGAAGCTGTGGTGTTTGCCGGATGGGCGTTTTCGACCTCGCCGTGGATGGCGCTAGTTTTCAGCTCGCTCAACGGGTTCATTCTCGGCAACACCGGCGTGATGCTCGCCGTCCAGGCCTCAACCACTCCGAGGCAGCGGCTTGCCCTTGCCATCGGCATCGTCGGCGCGGGGTCGCCGGCGGGACGGGCCCTGGGTCCGATCCTTGGTGCGCTGCTGGTGCACCTCGTCGACGTGCGCGGCATGCTCCTCTTCGATGCCGCCCTGTCGGTGCTGACGGCACTGCTCCTCACCGTCGTCATGCGTGAGAGCGAACATGTGCGGCCGGACGATGTGCGCGTCCTTAGTCTCCTGCGGGGTGCGCTCGCGGAGATTGCGAGCAAGCCGCTGGTGTGGCGGCTGTTCCTGGCTACTACCGCGGCTCAGGTCGGACTGTGGACGATGCTGCCCTACGTGCCGATCTACATCTCGCGCATGACGCCGGGCGACGCCGTCACGGCGGTTGGGGTCGTGCTCTCCGGGGTCGGGCTCGGCCAGGCCCTGGCCTCACCGCTCTGGGGGATGGTGATTCCGCGGTTCGGCCATGTCGCGGTGCTCAGCCTGACCTCGATCGCCGCGTGCCTCTCGCTTTTTGTCGCCGGGCTCAGTCACTGGCTCCCGTTGTTTGCGACCGGATTGCTGATCAACGGCGTTTGCACCGCGGCCATCCTGACCGCGAGCATGGCGGTGATGGCCGCGACGGTGAGTCCCGAGAGGCGAGGAGCCGTGCTGGGCCAGATCCTCTTTCCGTTTTACATCGGCGGCGTCGTCGGACCGGTGATCGGCGGCGTCGCGTTCGGCTCCGGGCAGGTCTTCGTTTTCGGAATCGCCGCCGTGTTGAGCATCGCGCCGCTTGCCGTCCTTCTCACCTTGCGCCCGTCGCCCGCCGCAACACGCGCCGCATGACGACCCTTGTCGGCGTCGTGGCGGACACGCACTGCCCGGAGTTTCTCGAGCGGCTGCCTGACCGGCTTTTCAAGGTCCTGGAAGGTGTTCAGGTCATCCTCCACGCCGGCGACGTCAACGCCGCCTCCACGCTGGACGAGCTGGGTCGTCTGGCTCCCGTCGAGGCAGTGCGCGGCGACCACGATCGCACTCTGGACGCGTTGCCCACGACTCGTGAGATGACGGTGGCGGGCAGGCGGATCGTCGTCGTCCACGGCAACCGGTCCCGGTGGATCGAAGAGCCTCAGACGTTGCTGTGGACGCTGAGCCTGGGCTACTTCCGTCCGCACCCCGGATTGCCTCGCAGCCTCCGGCGGCGGTTTCCGCAGGCCGACGTGATCGTCTACGGCCACACACACCGCGCCCATATGAGAAAGGTCGACGGAGCGCTCCTGTTCAATCCTGGCGGGGTACACCAGTGGAACCCGACCACCACAAAACTGCGTCTCGAGCAGAAGCCGGGATGGTTCGAATGGTGCTGGCTGCAGGTCGCCCGTCACCTGCGCCGCTACGAAACGCCGTCAGTCGGCATCCTGGAGATAGACGAGGACGGGATCCGGCCCCGGATCATCGGGGTCTAGGTCTTCTCTAGAGTCTGTCTCCATGTCCGCTGTCCGCTACCGGCCCGCCACCCTTGCCGACGCAGAGCTGGCGGCGGACATGATGACCGCGGCTTATCCGGCGATGCCCCAGGACCCGGTGATCATGCGCCTGCGTTGGGAGTCGCCTCGCAAGGGATTCGCCCACGGCCGCTTCATCGCGGAGGGCGATGGTGCGCCGATCGGTTACCTCGGCTGGATTCACGGACCGTGGGACAAGCTTCCCGACCGTCACTGCGAGGTCGAGGTGTGGCTCGAGCAGAGGCATCTCGACCGTGGCCTGCTGGTCGCGATGTTCGCGTGGATTGGGGAACAGGCGATCGCGGACGGTGCGCGGCTGCTCATGAGCTACTGCGCCGAAGATGAACCCGAGATGCTCGACTCGCTCGCCGCGCTTGGTTACAGGCGCGAACGGATCGAGAGATGCTGGGAGCTCGATCTCCGCAAGCACGGCGCTCGCCTGGTGGCGGACGCCAAGCGAGCGTGCGACAGGCAATCCGGCGAGGGCATCGAGCTCACGACTCTCGCGCGATGGAGCGACCCGAACGGGCTGAGGAAGCTCCTCGAGCTGTCCAACCTGACCGCCCAGGACGTGCCGCACACGCTGCCGATCATCGATGAGACGTACGACGACTTCGCGAGGCGGATGGAGGCGCCGGATCGTCCGCACGACCGGATCTGGATCGCGTTGCACGACAACGTGCCTGTGAGCTTGTCCTACCTGAAATTTCCGCCTGTGCGCGGCACCGTATGGACCAGCTACACGTGCACGCATCCCGGCTTCCGCGGTCGCGGCCTCGCCAGGGCGGTCAAGCTCCAGGGTCTCGCCCAGGCCGTCGAGCTCGGCGTGCCGGTGGTCTGCACCGACAACGATTCGGAGAACGCCCCGATGCTGCACATCAACGAGCAGCTCGGTTACGTGGCCCGACCGGGATTCGTCGAGCACCACAAGCGGGTAACAAAGTAAGGATGCCTAAGACCAAGGACTACTACGAGGTGCTGGGCGTGCCGCGCACGGCGACGCAGAAGGAGATCTCGTCCGCCTTCCGCAAGCTCGCCCGCAAGTTCCATCCGGACCTCAACGCAAACGACAAGCAGGCCGAGGCACGCTTCAAGGAGCTGTCCGAAGCCCACGGCGTGCTCTCGGACGCCAAGAAACGGAAGCTGTACGACGAGTTCGGCCCGAACTGGGCCGCGGCCGAGGCCGCCGGCGCCCAGCCCGGCTCATCCCGAGGCGGAGGCGGATTCCGGCCCGACGCCGGCTCGCGCGTCGAGTACCGCACCGTCACGCCGGAGGACATGGAAGACCTCTTCGGCGAGGGTGGCGGGTTCGGCGACATTTTCGGCTCGATCTTCGGCAACACTCGCGGTCGGGTGCGCCAGCAGCAGGTGGACGTTGAGGCTCCGATCAACGTGAGCCTCGCCGAGGTCTATCGGGGCACGAGCCGCACGGTCGAGCTGCCCGGCGGCCGGCGCGTCGAGGTCAAGGTGCCGGCCGGTGTGAAGGAGGGCACCGTGCTCCGCGTGCCCGGCCTGCGCGCGACGGTTCAGGTCGCCCCCGACCTGGTGTTCACGCGCGAGGGCAAGGATGGCAAGGACCTCCGCGTCATGGTGCCCGTTCCGCTGCACGTGGCCCTGCGGGGCGGCGAAGTCTCAGCACCCACGATCAAAGGTGGGCAGGTCAAGTTCACGATCCCGGCCGAGACGCAGAACGGAACGAAGATCCGCCTGAAGGGCCTGGGGCTGCCCGACCCGAAAGGCGGACCGCCGGGCGACATGTACGCGGAGGTGCGCGTTCAGCTTCCCGTCCCTATGGACGAGCGGACGCGCAAGTGGGCGGCAGAGCAACCGATCTGAGCACCGCAATTTGATCCGCGGCCGCAGGCTGCTGCTGCCGCTCGTCTTCATCTCCGGCATGGCGTCACTCGGCGTCGAGTTTGGGGCCGCGCGATTGCTCGCTCCCTTCTTCGGCACGAGCCTCTACGTGTGGGGAGTGCTGATCGGCCTCATCCTCGTCTACCTCTCGGCCGGTTACGTGATCGGAGGGCGGCTCGCCGACCGCCATCCTCGCGACGAGGTCCTGTACCAGATCACCGCGTGGGCGGGACTGTGGATCGGCATCATCCCGCTCGCCAGCTACCCGATCCTCCTGCTGTCGCAGCAGGGCTTCAAGGACCTCAGCGTGGGCCTTGTCGCCGGAACGCTCCTTGCGGTGGTCCTGCTGTTCGCTGCGCCGGTCGTGCTGTTGGGATGCGTGAGCCCGTTCGCGATCCGCCTGTTGCTGCGCGATGTCGAGACGGGCGGCAATACCGCAGGCCGCGTGTACGCGCTGTCCACGGCGGGCAGCATCCTGGGCACTTTCCTGCCGGTCTTCTGGTTCATCCCGACCTACGGAACGCGCCCGACGCTGGAGGGATTCGGCCTCGCCCTGGTCGGGATCTCGATCGCAGGCCTGTGGCCGCGCCGACGCCTCTACGCCTCGTTCGCCGCGGCGGTGATCATCGCCTGGATCTTTCTGCCGTCAGGCATCAAACCGCCCCAGGTGGGACAGCTCGTCTACGAGAAGGAGTCCGCGTACCACTACATCCAGGTGGTGCGCGACGGCTCGAAGACGGAGCTGATCCTCAACGAGGGCGAGGCCGTGCACTCGATCTATGACTCGCAGAACCTGGTGACTGGAGGCCCCTGGGACTACATGGTGGTCGCGAACTCGTTCCGTTCCGCGCAAGTGTCGGAGCTGCGGCCGGCCGACATCGCAATCCTTGGGCTTGCCGGCGGCACCGCGGCGCGGCAGTACACGGCGGCTTACGGCACGGGCGTTCAGATCACCGGGGTCGAGATCGACCCAGACATCCTCGACGTCGCGCATCGTTATTTCCACCTCGACGAGCCGAACGTGCACCCGGTCGTTGGGGATGCGCGGTACTGGCTCGACACGCAGGCGCGCCAGTACGACGTCGTGGTGATGGACGCATACCGCCAGCCTTACATTCCCTTCCACCTGACGACGCGCGAGTTCTTCAGCGAGGTGCGTGATCACCTGAGGCCGGGCGGCGTCGCGGTGGTCAACGCGGGGCGGACCGCGACCGACTACAGGCTCGTCGATGCGATCGCGAGCACGATGGCGGCGGTCTACACGAACGTCTACCTGGTCGATGTCCCGGCGTTCAGCAACACCCTGGTGTATGGGACGACCGAGCCGGTCACGCTTGCGGATGTCCAGCACAACCTTGGGCTCATCAGCGAGCCGTTCGCGAGCGACGTGGCAAGCAATGTGCTAACCGAAGGCCGGCTTCGCGTGTCGCCGTACCACGGCCAGGTCTTCACCGACGACCTCGCACCCGTGGAGCGATTGATCGACGAGATCATCTTCGGTTACGTCACACGTCAGTGATTACGGTGTGATCCACACCGACCAGGTCTCGAGGGTCTGGAAGCCGAGACGTTCGTAGACCCGGAGGCCCATTGGGGATGACTGCAGGTACGCGACTGAAGCACCGGCGTTGAATCCGTCGAGCACCACGTGCGCCGTGAGAGCCGCGCCATAGCCACGAGCGCGATGGTCCGGCGGGGTTGCAACGTCGAATATCCCGACGTGATCACCTGAAATGAATCCGAAGGCGGTGGTGACGGGTCGGCCGTCAACGGTGCCGACATAGGCACGGTAGCCGGGCCGCGCCAACAATGCCGGGGTGACCATCGCTTCGAACAGTTCCGGGGGAACGCCAAAGCCGGCGGCCGCGATCGCCGTGTGGATGGTCGCTTCCTCTGGATTCAACCTCCGTATCGAGAGCCGAGGGTGGTTCGCGATCTTTTGGAGCCGCTCGATCGGCGGCTGCATGGCCATGAGCGGAACAGGCTCGTCTTCGACCATGCCTCGGAGTTTGGCCACCTCGGCGATGCTGGTCGCGCAGCCGGGGCGGACCTGCACCGAGTGGGGAAGGTTTTTCAAGGCGTCGAAGTCCAGAAGATCACGAACATCGTCCGCCGCGGCGGAGGTTCGCAAAGTCAAGACCCCATTCATCTGCGCGAGAGCCAGGCCTGTGATCCACAGCTCGGCATCACCGGCGGTGCGGACCAGAGCTTTGCCGCCGAGGGCCGCGGCTAGGTCAGCCCCGGCAGCAGACAGGGCCGACGTCACGGCGTCGGCTGTGATCGGAGCTGTCGCGCTTGCTCGCGCCACGTGTGGCGATAGTCTAGGTCGCCGGGTCGTCTATGACTTTTTCCGGGTGAAGGACTCCCTTGACCTGCTCGCCCGCGAGCGACTGGTCGCCCTCCAGGCACAGGAGCCGCACGCGGCCCGTGGCCACGACGCGGTCGTCCTCATCGATGACGCGCGACTCCCACACCTGCGTGCGCTGGCCGCGCGTGATGGGCGTCGCGACGGCACGAAGCCTGACCCCGACCCGCACCGCGCGGATGAAGCTGGTGTTGTTCTCGAGGCCGACCACGTGTTGACCGCGTGGGAGGGCGAAGAGCGCGGCGCCGACTGAGGCGAGAGATTCGATCAGACCGCAGTGCACGCCTCCGTGCACGATCCCGTAGCCCTGCAGATGCTCCGGCCCGGTGACAAGCTCGGCGCGCACCTCGTCCTTGGTCGCGAGGGTGATCGTGATCCCCATCGCCTGGAGCCAGCCCTCGGGCAGCTCATTCAGGCGCGCCGAATAATCTTCCACCACGACTGTGAATCGTAGTGGGGAGAAAAACTAAGGGCCGGGACGACCCGGCCCTTAGGCGTCTACGTTCGCAGTGCTACCGCCTCCGACTCCAGGAGCCGGATTCGGAACGAGAAGCTCTAGAGGCTAGAAGCCGCTTTCCTCCCGAGCTCCCGGCTGGCAAACGAGGCGGTTGGCACCACGATTCGGTTTATCCAAGCTCCGCCTCACCTCCTTTGCCCCACGGGCGTTGAACTTCGCAGCAAATACTACCTGAGGGCTGCGATCGGAGAGCGCCCCCTAGACTTGTCGCTCGATGCCCCGCAGATATGTCGCCGTGTGCGGCGCCTCGGAGGCGACCCCCTCGCAGCTTCACGCGGCGCGCGAGGTCGGCAGGCTTCTCGCCAAGCACGGCGCCGTCGTGATCAATGGAGGATTTGGCGGCGTGATGGGCGCGGCCAGCGAAGGCGCGGCGAGCGAGGGTGGGCTGGTCGTGGGCATCCTTCCTGACACCGACCGCGGCGGGGCGAACCCCTATCTGTCCGTCGCGATCGCGACCGGCCTCGGTCAGGCGCGCAACAGCGTCATCGTCACCGCGGCGGACAGCGTGATCGCGATCGGACCGGGATGGGGCACGCTGAGCGAGATCGCGATCGCCCGCCGGCTCGACCGCCCCGTGTTCGCCCTCGATACGTGGGATGTCAAGGGGCTCGAAGTCGTCGATTCGCCCGCGGAGGCGGTGAAGCGTGCCCTCAAGGACTGAGCACGTCAAGAAGCGGATGGTCGAGAAACCGGACGGCCGGTACCTGATCTACTACGAAAAGATTTGAGCGAGCTCAGATGGAATCCCCTGCTCGAAGAGTGGGTCACAGTCGCGCCGTGGCGCCAGGACCGGACCTATCACCCTCCCGCCGAGCACTGCCCCCTGTGCCCGACCAAACCCGGCCTGCCTGAAACCGAGATCCCCGACCCCGATTACTACATCGTCGTCTTCGAGAACCGTTTCCCGTCCTACACGGGTGATCAAGGCCGGGCCGAGGTCGTCTGCTACACGCCCGACCACGATTCGTCCCTGGGCGAGCAGAGCGTCGAGCACATCCGCGACCTCATCGAGGTCTGGCGCGACCGCACCAGCGAGCTCGGCCGGTTGCCCAACGTGCGCTATGTCTACGTTTTCGAGAATCGCGGCGAGGAGATCGGCGTCACCTTGAGCCATCCCCACGGCCAGATCTACGCCTACCCGTTCGTCCCGCCCGTCATCCAGCGCGAGCTTGCCGCCGAGTCGAAGCACATGCGCAAGACCGGGCGGTGCCTGTACTGCGACATCATCGAAGGTGAGGAAAGTGGCTCTCGAACAGTGCTGCGCGACGATCGCTGGATCGCCTTCGTGCCTCCATTCGCGCGATGGCCGTACGAGGTGCACCTCGCGCCGATCAATCATCGCGGCGGACTCACGGATCTCGATGCGCAGGACGATGAATCGTTCGCGCGCAACCTGAAGGGATTGCTGCAGAAGTACGACCGGCTCTTCGCGAAACCGTTGCCATACGTGATGGCGATGCACCAGAGGCCGCCTGGACGCGCGGCGCGCCACCATCACTTTCACATCGAGTTCTATCCCCCGAATCGCACGCGCGACAAGCTGAAATACCTTGCGGGTTCCGAGCTGGGCGCAGGCGCATTCATCCTCGATGCCCGCGCAGAGGACACCGCCGCGGAGCTTCGTGGGATCTGACTGGCACGGGCGAGCGCCCGGCCGGGTCAACCTCATCGGGGAGCACGTGGACTATCTGGGCGGACTCGTGCTGCCTGCGGCGGTCGACCGCTTCACCGAGGTGTGGGCCCGCCCCGCCCCGGAATGGTCGATCGAAAGCGACGTCCCGGGCGGGCTCGGCTACGTGAAGGCGATTGGCGAGGAACTCAGGGCCGACCCACACGCGGTCCAGGTCACCTCGCAGGTGCCACCCAACGCGGGCATAAGCTCTTCGGCGGCTCTGCTCGTCGCGCTGGCGGCCGCGATCCGGCCGGACATGGACGGCAAGCAGGCGGCTCTTGCCTGTCAGCGCGCCGAGCAAAAGGCGACAGGCGTGCAGGTGGGTGTGATGGATCAGTTCGCGGCAGCTTTGGGAAGGCGCGGCAGCGCGCTGCTGCTCGATTGCGCGACCCTGGAGTACCAGGTGGTCCCATTTCCCGATGAGGTCGCAATCGCCGTCATCGATTCAGGCGAGCATCGTTCGCTGGCGTCGACCCCCTACAACCAGCGGCGTCGTGAGGCCGAGTCTGGCGACCCGAAACGACGGAAGCACGTCGATTCCGAGATCCAGCGCGTGCGCGTGTTCGCGCAGGCTCTTCACGATCGCAACTTCACACGTATGGGTGAGCTGCTGAAGGAATCCCACCAGAGCTTGCGCGACGATTTCGAGGTCTCGACGCCAAATGTCGATGCGCTGGTCGAGCGCGCGTGGTCAGCAGACGGTTGCTACGGCGCTCGCATCATGGGCGCGGGATTTGGAGGCAGCATCCTCGCGCTTGTCGACAAGCACCGCACCGAGTCTCTCGCCGCGGCGGTCGACCGGCCCGTACTTTTCTGCGCCACGGCGGACGGCGCCTTTGTGAGAACGCAATGAGCGACTCGCTCTTCATGCCGCTCACGCAGCGCGCATCAGGTCGGCGCGAGCTCACCGGATGGGAGGCCGTCTGGATGCCGCTCGGCGAAGGCGAGGCGGAGCGTCTGACGATCGGGCGCGGCTCCGGGTGGAAACCGATCGAGGTGCCGCGCCAGCTTGCCGCGACCGAAGGACGCCAATCGGTGTGGTACCGCACCGAGTTTCCGCGCCCAGATCACGCCGGCCGCGTCGTGCTTCGCATCGGCGGCGCGTTCCTCGCCACCAACGTGTGGCTCAACGGCCGGCTGTTGGGCTCGCACTATGGCTACTTCGCGCCTTTTGGTTTCGACCTGACCCCGTACCTGAAGCCGGAGAACCTGCTGGTGATCTGCTGCGAGTCCCCGATCGAGACCCAGCCGGAGAAGAAGCGCCACATCATGGGTCTCTTCAACGACGGCGACCTCAAGCCGTATCCAGCGTCCGCTTACGCGAGCCTTCCGGAGCACTACCGGCAGGAGGTGCCCCTTGGCCTGTGGCAGCCTGTCCAGCTCGAATACGTGGGCCCGATCGCTGTCGACTGGCTGCGGCTGCGTCCCACCTTCGAAGCCGGAGACGGCCGGCTCGAGGTGGAAGCGCGCTTGCGCAACCTCGATGGCCGCCAGATGGACGGCGAGGTCGAGCTCACCGTGCCCACCCCGGGTCGCGATGCGGTGAGGCTCCGGCGCGAGGTGCGGCTTGGCGGCGGAATGGAAGAGACGGTCACCATGCGCCTGGCGTTTCCGGGCGCGAAGAGATGGGAGCCCTGGCGGTTCGGGCAGCAGCATGTGTATCGCGCCGAGATGGTCGCCCGTGACGGGGACGGCGCCGAATCGTCGCGGATCGACGACGTGTTTGCCTTTCGCGAGCTGTCCTGGGACATCGGGCATCGCCGGTGGAGCTTTTCCGTCAACGGACGGCCGATGTTTCTGCGCGGCGCGTGCTACGCGCCGTCGCACCGACTGGACCAGCTCACCGCCGAGCTGTTCGCGTCCGACATCGTGACCGCCAAGGCAGCCAACCTGGATGCGCTCCGCATCGTCGCCAACGTGCTGCCGGCCGATTTCTACCGCCAGGCGGATGAGGCCGGGATGCTGCTGTTTCAGGATCTCCCGCTGACCGGCACGTACGTCTATCACGGGCGAAACGATGAGGCGCGGTTCTTCGAGAGCGCGGCGCGGGAGCAGCAGGCCGAAATGGTGACGATGCTGCACAACCATCCGTCCATCGCGCTCTGGATCGCGCACGACGAACCGCCCTGGCTGGCCACCAACGCCGACCTGGGGGACGTCCACTCCGTGCGCCAGAACCACTCGATCGACCAGGACTTGAAATCGTCTTTCGAGCGACTCGACCCGAGCCGTCCGGCGGTGGCCGCATCGGGCGACGTCGACCTGCACCTGATGCTCGGCTGGTCAGAAGGTTCGTGGCGCGACGTCGGCCTTGTGGAGCCGCTGATGGTCACAGCGTTCGGCGCGCAGTCGCTGCCCGAAGCGGATTCAGCTGTGTGGGATGGGATCGGGAAACGTTGGCCGGTGGCGGACGATGAGCCGGCCTGGCGGCACGCGGGATTTCAGCCCGTCAACTGGGCCGAGCGGGGCGTCGGCCTGCCCTCCGCGTATCAGAGCTTCGAGAAGTACACCGCGGCGTCGCAGCAGTATCAGGCACGTCTGATCCGCTACACGGCCGAGCACCTGCGCACTCGGAAATTCGAATCGTGCTGGGGAGCCTTCGCCTATCACCTCGTGGATCTGTTCCCGGCCATCGGGTTCGGATTGCTCGACGGCTCGCGCCGGCCGAAGCTCGCGCTCGAGGCGCTTGCGACCGCGTTCAAGGCCACGCGAGTGATCATCGAGCCGCTCGCATTCGAGGCGGGCAGGCCATTCAGCGTGGTGCAAAATCCTCACACGCCGTTCGCTGCGCGCCTCGTCATCGTCAACGACGATCCCGAGGTCATGGGCCGCGGCGCCGTGCGATGGTCGGTGTCGCGCGGAAAGGCAGGCGCCGCGCGTGGCCTCGACCGCGTCCGAGATGTGGTCCAGAAGAAGTCCTACTCCGGCTCCGTCGAGGTCGAGGTGCCTACCGCGTTCGAGCCCGCGGTCAGCGCGACCACCCTCAGCCTTCCGCTGGCCGCCGAGGGCGAGTATCGGATGGAGGCGTCGCTGACTATCAGCGGACGCGAGATCGACAGCACCGACCTCACTTTTTTCGTCACATCGGCCCAGGCGCCGGTGCAGGCGCGACCGGAGATTCCGCGCTACCTTGCGGAACGCCTCGCGGACCTGCGGAGCCTGCGACCCGAGACGCACGGCATGAGCTTTGCGCTAGAGAACCGCACGCGTCCCGCGGTGCTGGCGGGGATAACCGGACTGCGCCTCGACGGAGTGCTGGTCACAGGCCATCAGCTGCAGATCGAAACAAACGCGGGTCTCGCGCCGCTCCCAAGACGGCTCGATATGCCTCTGGGACGGCGCTTCGGGGTTCATGTGGTGACGGGAGACCGGCTCGGAGCCGGCGCTCACTCACTCGAGGCGGACATCACCGTGCCCGGCGTCGCGTCCGGCCGCCTCGTGGTCGAGAACGGCGCCAACTCGGGTAGAGAATCCTGATCGCGGTGGCATACTTCCTCACTACGCAGCTGACGTTTTGGATTGATCATCGATTGCCGCGATAGGCTAAAGGGAGGCTCCCCACGGCATGCCAAATGAATACGCCGTAATCATCCTGGCGGTGGCGGCCCTGCTCACCGGCGGGCTCTACCTGATGACCCGGCGCCGCCGCAAGAAGAAGAAGTCGGCGCCGCCGGTTCGGCCGGCGGCTCCGGTCAACCAGACCGCCGGCGTGGCCGCAACGTGGGCGCCGCCTGCCCCGGCGCGTCCGGCGCCCGTCGCCCCCACGATGGTGGCGCCGCCCCCAGGCGCCGCAGGGGGGAGGGGCGCGCCTCCGCCGGCGAAGCCGGCACAGCCCGGTTGGGGATCGCCCGCATCGCCGGCCGTAGCCTCAAGCCCGCCCGCCGGGTCGCCCACATGGGGCGCTCCGCCTGCGCAAGGTTCCGCTCCAGCAGCTCCGCCGGCCTCCGCGGCGCCAACCTGGGGTTCCCCCGGCGGCGCGCCCGCGCCACCGGCTGGCTCCGCGCCGACCTGGGGCTCGCCCGCGGCGGCTCCGTCGTCGCCCGCACCGTCTTGGGGAGCTCCGGCTGCGCCGGCGCCGTCGTGGGGCGCGCCTGCCGGGCCGCCGCCCGCGGCCGAGCCCGAGTCGGCCCGACCGGCGTTTCCGACAGCGCCCTCGTGGAATCCGCCCGCGGCTCCCTCGTGGGACGCCGCGCCGCCTGCTCCTCCCGCGCCCGCGGAACAAGCCCCGGCACGCCCCGCCTCAACCGACTGGGGGGCGCCGCCGGCGTCCGTCGCAGGGCCGCCGGCGACCGTGGCGCCGTCGTGGGACATTCCCAAGACCGAGGAACCGGCGGCCCCGCCCGCCCCTTCGTGGGGAGCGCCTCCGCCGCCGCCACCTGCCTGGGGCGCGCCTTCGGCGCCCGCCCCTGCGCCGTCCCAGCCACCGGTCGAAGCCCCGCCACCGCCACCGAACGCCGCCCCGGCGCCCGCCTGGTCGGGAGTCGCAGAGGCTGAAGCTTCGGCACCCCCTGCGTCAACCGACGCCGACCTGGCCGCGGGCGCAGAGGCCGCTCGGCGGGGACTCGCCGCGGAACCACCTCCGCCGCCACCGCCGGTCTGGAAGCCGGGCCAATCTGACGGCTTGCCGGATGTGGCCGCGACGATGGTCGCCCCGCCGCCGTCGAGCTCCGGGGGCCCGGCGCCCGCCGACGACCGCGAGCCGACCACCCTGATGCCCGCGTGGCAACCGCCGCCCACCGCGCCCCCTCCGTTGCCGGAGACGATGGCGATGCCGGCCAGGCAGCAGCCCGCCGCGAGTGTCGCTGCCGGGCCGCAGGCCGAGCTGACCATCGAATCGGGACCCGACGCCGGGCACAGCCATCGGGCCGGCGATCACGCGGTTCGGATGGGCCGCTCGCCGGACAACGACATCATCCTGCGCGACCCCGCGACGAGTGGACATCACGCTCGCCTCGAGCGACGCGGCGATCAGTTCTGGGTCGTCGACCTCGGCAGCACGAACGGCACGTTCGTGAATGGCGAGTCGATCCAGGAGAAGCAGCTGAACCAGGGGGACCGCCTGACGCTCGGCCAGAACTCAGTCCACTTCGCGGTTCTCGGAGCCTAATGCCGGTCCGGCTCGTCCGCTAGCAATGCGACTGCGCATCGCGTGGGCCACGGATCCGGGTCTGGAGCGCGAGGAGAACGAGGACTCCGTCGCCGTTTGGCGGCACAAGGCCGGGTTGGACACTTTGATCGTGGTATGCGATGGCATGGGCGGCCACGCCGCGGGCCAGGAGGCGAGCTCTCTCGCGGTCAGCACGGTGACGAAGGTCCTCGCGGAGGATGGGGAGGAGGGCCCCGACGTCGAGCGTCTGACGCGCGCCTGCAAAGAAGCCAACAAGGCCGTGTTCATGGCGGCGCAGGACAACCCCGACTGGCTGGGCATGGGCAGCACGATGGTCATCGCGGCCATACGGGCGGGCGAGGTAGCGCTGCTCAACGTGGGCGACAGCCCGGCCTACCTCTTTCGCAACGGCTTCGCGAAGCTCATCTCGCAGGACCACTCATGGCCTGCCGAGCAGGTCCGCCTGGGGCTGATCAAAGCGGAGGAGGCTGCGAACCATCCGCAGAAGCACAAGCTCACGCGCGCGGTCGGCGTGTGGGAGCAGGTGCAGCCGTTCACCGACAAGATAAAGCTCGAAGAGGGAGACGCCGTTGTGCTGTGCAGCGATGGGGTCGAGACGGCCGGGGTCAGCGTGGAGGAGATGGGCCGCCTCCTGCTCAAGGACGGGAACCTCGACCGCGGAGCCGAACGAGTCATCGAGCGGTGCCGTGAGCTGGGCGCCCCGGACAACGTGACGCTGGCGGTGGCGCGCGTGGAGGTCGACGTGACGAAGACCGCGGTCCTTCCGAAACTAAAGATCTAGAGTCCCTCCGGCGCCTTTGGCGCCACCTCCCCGTGAATGGGGAGGAGCTCAGTACCCTCGGGCCAGCACTTCTGATACGTGCTCGACCTTCATGGTCGAACCCCGTTTGCGCAGTCCCGCCTCGAGCTGCATCTGGCACCCAGGATTGGCCACTGCAAGCACGTCGGCGCGCGTGGCAAGGACGTCATCGAGCTTCTCGCGCAGGATGCGGTTCGACATGTCAGGCTCGAGCGTGCTGTACAGCCCGGCGGCTCCGCAGCAGATCTCTGCGTGGCGCATCTCGACCCACTCCACGCCGGGCAGCGTTCGGATGAGGTCGCGCGGCTCCTTCTTGATCTTCTGCGCGTGCGCGAGATGGCACGCGTCCTGGTAGGTGACGCGAACTCTCACTTCGCGTTTCGGCTCGGGCAACCCCACCTGTGCGAGCCACTCGGTGAGGTCCTTCACCCGGCCCTTCAACTCCGGATAGAAGTCCTTGAGATGCGCGCCGCATCCGGCGGAGTCGACGATCAGGGCGTCGAAGCTCGCCGCCTGATACATGCGCGTGTTGGCGTCGCGCAGGCGCTCGGCGCCTTCGATGTCGCCGTTGTGCGCGAACAGCGCGCCGCAGCAGCGTTCGCCTTGCGGAAACCACACCTCGCATCCCGCGAGCTGAAGCAGCCTCACGGCTGCATGGTGGGACTGCGGATACATGATCGGCATCACGCATCCGACCAGGAACGCGACGCGGTGCTTGCGCTCGCCGGCCGCAGGCGCGACACCGCCCGCGGGCGCGCGGAACGGTGCGCCGAGTTGAGGCAGCATCCGGCCCGACCGCGCGACCGAGGTCAGGCGCAGCTTCTGCGCCGCACGCGTCGCCACGCCGGCGGCCCGCAAGCGCCCCGGATGCCCGACGAGCTGCCGCAGCGCGGCGCGGCTCGCGGCTCGCTTCAGCGACGGGCGCCGCTGGTCTTCGACGTCGGCCCGACCCGCCTCGATGATGCGTCCGTACGGCACGCCCGAGGGACAGACGCCCTCGCACGTGCGGCAGCCGAGGCAGAGGTCGATGTGCTTGACCTGCTCCTCGTCAAAGGGCAGCGTCCCGCGCTTCCACTGGGTCATGAGGTAGATGCGGCCGCGCGGCGACTCGGTCTCGAGCCCCGTGACGCGAAACGTCGGGCATGCGTCGAGGCACAGGCCGCAGTGGACGCAGGTCGCGAGGTCGTCGTCGGACAAACGCGAGAACGGAATTGTCAAACCACGAACCTGCCGGGGTTCAAGACGCCACCGGGATCGAATGCTTGCTTTAGGCGTCGCTGGACGTCGAGCGTTGGCGGGACCGCGCCCCATGCTCCAACCTCGCGCGTGAAATCGTCGGGCGCGGCGAGGAGGGCGAGCGTTCCGCCGGCGGCCTCCACCGTCGACCTGATCTCTCGGACCGAGCTCGCATCAGTGGCGACCGACCAGTGCGCGATCCCGATGCCAGGCGAGGCCCACCACTCGGCGCCGGAGGGAAACGTGCCCAGGACCCGCCGCAGCTCAGACCGCGGCACCGCGACGCGCGCCCAACGGTCAGGCGCCCGGCCGCCGTGCTCCGTCCACACCGTATCGTCCTCAGGTCGCCAGCCGAGCTCGCTGACGACCCGGTTGACCGCGTCGGGGCTGCCTGTGTACCGGGCCAGGACACGTCCGCCGGAAAACAGCTCGAGGGCCGAAGGGGCGATCGGCGTGGACAGCGCGCGGTCCACGTCCGCCCAGCCGCCTTGACTCGAAACCGTCACATCGCGCAGCGGCCGCGGAAAGACCTTGAACGACGCCGCGACGATGACGCCGAGCGAACCCAGCGCACCGTAATGCAGCTTCATCATGTCGTAGCCGCTGACGTTCTTGACCACGCGCCCGCCGCCGCTCGCCAGCCTGCCGTCCGGCACCGCGACGCGGATTCCGATCAGGTAATCCCGCGGTGACCCGAAGCGGAGGCGCAGCGGTCCGGTCCATCCAGTCGCGAGCAGGCCGCCGATCGTGTGGCCAGGCGAGTTGAAGGGATCGAGCGGCAGGAACTGACCTGCCTTCGCAAGCTCGGACTGGAGCGACTCCAGCTTGATGCCGGCCTCGACGCTGACGACCATATCGGCCTGGGAATGCTCGATCACCCGGTCCAGGCGCGTGGTGTGCAGCAGAACGTCGCACCGCTCGACCGGATCGCCCATCTTGCTCGCCCGGCGGCCGCCAACCGGAACCACCGCGAGCTTGGACGACGCGGCCTCGTGCAGGACGCGGGCGAGCTCTTCGGCGCTCGCCGGCTTCTCCACGCTCGGGGCTGTCACCACCACCTCGCCTCGAGTGCGAGGCCCGTGCGGCCCGCCAGATGGATGCGAGCTCGCGTTGGGTCGGGAAAGATCTTGCCCGGGTTCAGGATGCCCTGCTCGTCGAACACATCCTTCACGCGATGCATGGCGTTGAGGTCGTCGTCGGTGAAGATCCAGGGCATGAACGCCGCTTTCTCGAGGCCGATTCCGTGCTCACCCGACAGCGCGCCGCCCAGCTCCACCACGGCGCGCAGCATCTCTTCTCCGGCCGCCTCGACCTGGTGCAGAACCTCGCGGTCGCGGAGGTCGAAAAGGATGTTGGGATGCAGGTTGCCGTCGCCGGCGTGAAATACGTTCGCGACCGGAAGTTTGTAGTGCTCGCCGATCTCGCCCACGGCGGACAGGACCTGGGGCAGGCGCGAGCGCGGGACAACCCCGTCGTGGAGGTAGTAATTGGGCTTGATGCGGCCCAGGGCGCCGATTGCGCCCTTGCGGCCCGCCCAGAGAAGCTCGCGCTCCGCCGGCGTTTGCGCTTCACGCATTGCGTAGCCCTGGTTGTGGGCAAGGATGTCGGTGATCGCGGCCATGAGCTCGCGAGTCGACTCGGCGATGCCGTCGACCTCGACGAGCAACACCGCGCCTGCGTCGGTCGGATATCCCGCTTGATAGTGCGCCTCGACCGCGCCTACCGTGACGTTGTCCATCATCTCGAGCGCGGCGGGCACGATGCCGTGCCCGATGATCGCGGACACGGCGTGGCTTGCCGCCTCGATGCTTGGAAAGGCGGCGAGGAGCGTCGCGACGCTGGGCGGCACACGGAGCAGCCGGACCTTGATCTTCGTGATCGCACAGAGCGTGCCCTCCGAGCCGACCAACAACCCGCAGAGGTCGAGGCCGACCCGGTCGGGAGCGTCGCCGCTGACCCAGCGCACGGTGCCGTCCGCCAGCACGACCTCCATGCCCAGCACATGGTTGGTCGTGACGCCGTAATAGAGGCAGTGCGGTCCGCCTGAGTTTTCGGCCGCGTTGCCGCCGAGCGTGCATGCCTTCTGACTGGATGGATCGGGCGCGTAGAACAGACCATGCTGCGCGGCGACGAGGGAGAGCTCCTGATTGACCACGCCAGGTTCGACCAGGGCCGTCTGCGCGACCGGGTCGATCTCGAGGATGCGCCGCATCCGAGTCACTTGCAGGGCGATTCCGCCGCGGATGGTGACCGCTCCGCCGGACAGGCCGGTGCCGGCCCCGCGCGGCACCACGGGGATGCGGTGCCTGGCTGCGATCTTCATCACCTCAGATGCTTCCTGGGTCGTCGACACGAGCACGACCGCGTCGGGCATCGCGCCTTCGATGGATCCGTCGCGCTCGAAGATCCGCAGGTCGTGGGGCGAAACGATCACGGACTCCCGCCCGACGGCGCGGCGCAGCTCCTCGGCCACTACCTCGTGTATGGGCATCAGGCGATCGGCGCCTCCAGGTCAGGGTTGTGTTCGAAGGCTTCGAAGCGGCGCGTCATCGCGCCGGGGAAGCTCGGCGCTTCGCTCCCATGGGCTCCGACGATCAGGAGCTCGACCCAGCGCCGGCATTCCTCATCGGAGGGCATGCGGTCGCCGCGCTCGAAGATCGCCTCCTGGATCCGGCTGTGCGGCGAGACCTGGATCGTGTACCAGACCGACAGGCCGTCTGGTGTCACCGCGTGATGCGATTCGTCGACCTTGCGATTGATCGGCAGCCGCAGCGGTTTGGCTTCGGCCGCCGCGCGCAACCGCGCCGCCTCGCTCTCAATATCGGTCAAGAAGTCCAGCTTAAACTCGAACCGATGACAGGCCGCCGTCGCGTCGAGACAGCGCTGGCGATGGAGGTCGCGGACAGGCCGCCGGTCGGTGCGTGGGGCCACACGTATCGCGAGGAGTGGTCGCCGGACGACCTGGCCGCGATCACCGTCGAGCGGGCGCGGCGGTTTGGCTGGGACTTCGTGAAGTTCCAGCCCCGCGCAAGTTCCTTCGCAGAAGCGTTTGGGTCGGTTTACCACCCATCTGGACACCGGCTGCGCGGACCTATCCTGATCCGGCCGGCGGTCCCGGACCTCGATTCATGGGCCGCGGTCCAGATCGTGAATCGGCAGGCGCTCGACGACCAGGTGGAGTCGATCCGGATGGTGGTACGCGAGCTTGGGCCGGACGTACCCGTGATCCAGACGGTGTTCAGCCCGATCACGGTCGGGGGCTACCTGGTCGGGAAATCGCAATCGCGCGTCGTGCGGGAGCTACGCAAGCACCCGGAAGTCGTCGGTCCTGCGTTGGAGAAGATCGCTGAGGCGCTGACGGATTTCAGCCGTCGGTCGGTTGCGGCCGGAGCCGCCGGCATCTTCTACGCGATCTCGGGCTACGCGGGCCGCAACGTGATGCCTGAGGGTGTGTATCGGGACCTGGTCCTGCCTTACGACGAGGCCGTGCTTGGAGCCATGCCGGCCGGCACGTGGTTCAACGTCGTCCACCTGTGCGGCTCGAATCTCAACTTCGCGCTGGCCCGCAATTTGGCTTCGCAAGCGGTGAGCTGGTCGATCCACAACCAGGGCAACCCGTCGCTGGCGGAGGGACGCGAGATCGCTGGGCGCGCGGTGATGGGTGGGCTGAGCCAGCGCTCGACGCTTGTCTTCGGCCCTGCATCGAAGATCAAGACCGAAGCCCATCGCGCGATGCGCGAAACGGGAGGACGAGGGTTGCTGCTGGCGCCGGGATGCTCGGTGCCGCCGCGCGTCCGCGACGCTAATCTCGAAGCCGTTATGTTGGCGGTCGCGGCATGAGTCGTGTTCAAGGTCTGGCCGAGATCGTGCTGTGGGTCGCCGACATGGAGGCGGCGCTCCAGTTCTACCGCGACCGGTTCGGGCTCGAGATCATGTCGCCCCCGGAGATGCCGAACAAGTTTCTGATGGTGGCGAAACCTGGCGGGATCCCCGAGATGATCGTGCTGATCCCGCACCCCCACAAGGCGAACTATTTCCCGCGCCATAAGGAGGAGCGGGTGCTACATCACCTGGCTTTTCGGGTCGATCGCAAGTCGTACGACGAGCTGGAGAACCGATTCATCGAGGACGGAGTCGAGGTCCGCCGCGGCGTGCATCCAGTGCTGAAAGGCGTGCGGACCTTCTACGTCGACGACCCGGACGGGAACGAGGTCGAAGTCATCGGTCCGGAGTAGCGGAACACCTAACCGGCACCCAACGAGAAGGAAAACAGCCACTCGGCGATGAGCGCCGCAACCCAACCGCCTCCGGTTGCGATAGCCGTCCACTTGATCGCTTCGGCGGACGACCGCACGATCCACTTCACCGCCGCGACCAGCACGCCAAGCGAGATGACAGCAACGGCCCCGAGGTTGACCACGGCGACCATCCGGTACTGCCCTCCGGAAAACGCGAACAGGAACGTGGTCACCAGGTAACCCACCGCCGCCACGCCCAGCACGATCACTGCAATCGCGACCATCCCGAGCGGAGCGGACGTCCTGGTCGGCCCGGTGTCGCCCATTTCAGTGCGCGCATTGTGCGCCTAACGTTCTAACCGTATGGACTCGGAGCTGCGTCTCCAGCGCAGGCGGGTTCGCCTGTTCTTCGCCGGCCTGTTGGTGATCAGCGGCATGCTCGACGTCGTCGGGGCTCTGCTGGTGCAGCATCAGACGCGGAGCGAGGTTCTTGAAACGCTGCTCCCGGCGACGATCACGCTGGGCGGCCGCACCGGTGCGGTGCTGTCAGGTCTGGGACTGCTCCTCCTGGCGACGGGAATCGCACGCGGAAAGCGGGTCGCGTTTCGGCTGACGCTGGTGCTGCTGATGGCGACAATCGCGTTCGAGCTGGTCAAGGACCTGGACTTCGAAGCGGCCGCGTTGTTCGCGTGGATTCTTGTTGGCCTGTGGTGGTTCCGCCACTATTTCGATGCGGAATCGGATCCGACACGTCTGCGCTGGGGCCTCTTCGTCTTGGCCATCGGACTTTTGACGGCGGTCGTTTACGCGCTGGCCGGCACGGCGCTGCTCGAGAACCAGCTGCGGCCGGAAGTAGGGCTGACGAGGACCGCGGAGACATTGCTCGCGGCGCTTGCCGGAAGCCCCACCGCGTATCGGGCCCTGACCGAGCGGGCGAGCTGGTTTCTCAGCACGCTGCCGATCGTGAGCTACGCGCTGATCCTGGTTGCGCTGACGCAGCTGCTCCGTCCAGTGCTTGCGCCAAGCCCCACGAAGGCGGAGCGCGAGCGCGTTCACCAGCTCCTGAACGTATGGGGACGGAACTACATCTCGCACCTGGCCGTGCACGGAGCCTCGAGCTACCACTGGCTCGATGGAGAAGGCTGCGTGGCATTCACGCTGAGGGGTCGTTCAGCCCTCGCACTGGGCGATCCGATCGGTCCCCCGGAAATTCTGGACAGGGCCGCGCGCGAGTTCGTGGCTTACTGCGACCGGCAGGACTGGATACCGGCTTTCTATCAGGTCGATGAGCCCGCTCCCTATCGAGCGCTGGGCCTGACACTCGTCCCGATCGGTGCCGAGGCGGTGCTGCAGCCGTCGAACTTCGGCCTGCAAGGAAAGAAGCGTGCCGACCTGCGCTATGCGATCCACAGAAGCGAAAGGTCCGGCGTGAGATTTGTGTTCGGGCGCGGGCCCGAAGTTGTCGCAGAGCACTCGCATCAGCTGCAGGGCGTTTCGGAACGGTGGCTGCAAAGCCATCGCTCGCCCGAGCTCGGCTACAGCCTGGGGACCCTGGGCACGCTGTCGGACCCTGACATTGTTGTCGGGTTGGCGTTCGCGGCCGATGGACGCCTGGAGGCGTTCGTGAGCTGGCTGCCGGTGCCGAAGCGCAAGGCGTGGACGTTGGACCTCATGCGCCGGCGGCCGGACAGCACCTACGGGGTGGTCGAGGTATTGATCGTCAGGTCGATCGACGAGGCAAGGGCCCGTGGCGTCGCAGAGCTGAGTCTGGGAATGACGCCGCGGATCATGGGCGGGCACGAGACTCCTCGCCGCGTCGACGCCGCGCTGCGCGCCATGTACTGGAGCCTGGACCGATTCCAGCGCAGCCGCACGCTGCACCGGTTCAAGGAGAAGTTCGACCCGCGATGGGAGGAGCGCTACCTGGTGGTGCCGGGCACCTCGACGCTGCCGGAGGTCATCGTCGACCTGGCGCGCGCCCATGTTCCGCCTCTTACGGCGACTCTCGGCTGGTTCCGCTCGAGGCGCACGCCGTCACCAAGCCGTGGCCGACCGGCGGTCGCTTAGGTGACCTGAGGCCTCTTCTCAGCGGCTTGCTCGGGGGCGCGAGTACCGAGCGCCACAGCCACCCCGATGAGCAGCAGGATCGTGCCGACCACCAATGTGATGGGTTCGGGAAAGCGGATGCCCAGCACCGCGTCCAGTGAATAGGCGCCGGGGCCGGCGAGCGCAATCGCCGCCACCGCGGCCAGGATGGCGAGGTTGAACTCGAGGCCGCCTTTCGTGCTGAAGAAGCCGTGAGGCCAGTGCACAAGGGCGATCGCGACCAGCATCGAACCGGCGATGGCGAGGCTGGGGAGGGGGGTCAGGAATCCCAGCGCCAGGCCGAGCCCGCCTGCGAATTCCGCGAGGGCCGACATCCACGCCCACTGTGACGCCGGCCGGATGCGCATGTGGTTCATCGCGCCGGTCCAGCCCTTCATGCCGGGGCCTTCCCACCATCCGAAGAGCTTCTGCGCTCCATGGGCCGCGACGGTCAGGCCGATCGCTACCCGAAGAATCAAGAGTCCTAACGCAAGCATTTGTTGTTCACACCTCCGTCCGGGGAAACCGTCAGTACACGGACGATATTCCGCGGCGGCCTGTCTCGTAAACGTGCCGGCTCGGCTCGCGCCCCGAACGGGCACCTCATAGACTCAGGGCCGCGGGCCCGTAGCTCAGTTGGTTAGAGCGGCCGACTCATAATCGGCTGGTCGGTGGATCGAGGCCACCCGGGCCCACTCATTTTCGAGTTCATATCGGGCCTCCTTGGTGGGATTGCCGGCGGCTGCCGCCGGTCTGACAACAATTCTGACGACAGTTTTGGAGGATCCGTGGTCAAACGACCGAAGGCGCGAATAGGAGACGTCTTTCAAATCCCATTGCATCCGGGCCAAGTCGGTCACGGCCAAGTTGTGGCGGTTAACTCTGGCCCTGGCCCTCTGTATGTCGTCATCTTTCGCCGAGCTTGGCCGCTGGACGCCCAGCCGGACATTAGGAACATCGTCGCCGACGAGATCGCCCTCGTCGCACCTACCATGGACGCCCTGATCTGGCACGGCAAGTGGCCTCTGGTCGGCAATCTGGCACCCGAGCTGGATCGAGTGCCATTTCCGGCCTATCGCATCACGGTAGGAGCAGCAGACCGCTGGTTCATCGAGACGTTCGACCACGCTCGACGCAGGCTCCCCAATCCCGGCGAGCTCGAGAAACTAACCAACCCCACCAGCGTTGCGCCGATTCGACTTCAGAGGGCCATCAGAGCTATCAACGGACTCGAACCGTGGGACCCGACGTGGAACGAGCTGACCTATGAGTCCGTGTTGGCTCGCTGCATACCCGTCTAGGCCCTCGGCTTATGGGCGACGTTACGTTCATCCACTTGCGGCTGTAGTCGTCGAGGACGATGGCAGCGGCCCAACGCCCGTCCGAGCGCTTCAGGATCGTGCCTTCGCCGTTGCCGCGGTGTCGCGCGCTCATCGCGCGAATCTCACATTCGGCCTGTGGCCGCAATGGCCACCTAGAGAAACCTCAGCGAACGTCCTGGAAGGCACGGTGTTACGCGTTCCGTGCCAGGCCGTCACGCAGCCGTGCCGAATCCGGCCGAGGCCGGCCTCGACTGCAGACATCAGCGCGGAACGCGTAATCCTCGCCACCATGCCCCGCACCGTATCTATAGTCGGTCGCGACGGCAACGGGTCGAAATAGAGACGACGAGAAACGCCCGACACGCGCTGACACTCTGTGACAC
Organism: Chloroflexota bacterium; assembly: GCA_005881275.1. Taxonomy (GTDB): domain Bacteria; phylum Chloroflexota; class Dormibacteria; order Dormibacterales; family Dormibacteraceae; genus 40CM-4-65-16. The sequence goes on along the minus strand of VBEF01000039.1, from coordinate 35,934 downwards.
GTTCTGACCACATGTGAGACGCGCCGTAAATTCTTGTGAGGTTTTTCCGGCCGCGATTTCTAGTCGGCGTCGGCTGACAACAGTTTTGACATCAACGCCGTGACGCCCCGTGACACTCTGTGGCACACACCGAGTCGTCGAGCGCGACGGCTGAGTACGCCTGACACTCCCTGACACTTCCTGAGACGGCCGAAGGCTGGCCTCATAATCGGCTGGTCGGTGGATCGAGGCCACCCGGGCCCACCAGTTGACGACCACGATGTCGGGTTGCAATGCCGCTGAAAAACGAGCTCCTGTCGAGGTGGGCGCGGCGGCTTTATTCACCCGTCGATAATGGCCGGAGATGAGGCTCGATTGGGCTCTGCTCGCCAACGCCGCCGAAGCGCCGCCAAACGGCCTTGTCTACATCCTCGGCGCGGGCTTCGACACCCTCGTCCGCGAGAGCTTCCCAACGCCATTTGGCGGAGTCATAGTGCTGCGACTGCAGACGACGAGGCTCGAGACTGAGCGACCGCACAAGGTCGAGGTCCACTGCAGCGACGAGGACGGCAAGCCCGTGCTCCCGCAGCCCATCGTCCTGAACCTGCCCGCGCGGCAGGTTCCGACCGAGTACCCACACGGATGGGACCTGTCGGCCAACATCGTCATCAATATCACCACCGTCCCGATCAACCGGCCGGGCTTCTACAACTTCGAGATCCTCATCGACGATCAACAGGCTCGAACCCTGCCGTTCAGGGCGGTGAAGGCAGCCGCGGTTCAGACCGTTTGACCGCCGCCCTCAGCAATCTCGTCGCGAGCTATGGCCTTCTCGGCGTGTTCGTGCTCATGGTCGGCGAGAGCTGCGGCCTGCCCTTGCCCAGCGAGGTGATCATGCCCACCGCGGGCCTGCTCGCGGCCACCGGCCACATGCAGGGAGGCCTGATCGCCGCGATCGTCGCGGGCGCCCTGGCGAACCTTGTCGGATCGCTTATCGCTTACGTTCTGGCGGCGCGATTCGGCGAGCCGCTGCTGCTCGGTCCTGGCCGCTACGTGGGCATCCGGCGCCACCACCTCGAGATGGCGGACGGATGGTTTCGCCGCTGGGGGTTGCTTGCCGTGTTCATCGGGCGAGTCCTACCGGTCATCCGAACCTACATCTCGTTTCCGGCGGGCCTGGCGCGCATCGACCTCGCGAAGTTCTCGGCGCTCACCCTCATCGGCGCCCTGCCGTGGTGCGCCGCGCTTGCCCTCGTCGGTTATCTGCTCGGGCGCAACTACGACCGCATCAGCGGTCCGCTCGAGAAGGGCGCGATCGGGATCGCGATCCTAGTCGCGATCGTCGTGGTGGTCTGGTACGTACGAGGACGAGAACCGCGCAGCCGAAAAGCGTGAGATGTCCCTCCTGGTTCCGCCATCGCAAACCAGGTCGGCCGCGATATCGCCGATGACCGGCGCGAACTTGAACCCGTGACCTGAGCAGGCGCTGATCACCACGACGCGCCTGTCATAGGGGCTGAAGTCGATCACGAAGTGACGGTCTGGCGTGTTCGTGTACATGCATGTGAGGGTCCTCGTCACGCGGCCGGTCAGGCCCCGCAGGTACTTCGCGGCCATTCGACGCAGGGGATCGATGTCGGTCTCATCGACCGTGCGGCGGATCCGATCGGGGTCGGTGAACTCGCCCTCGTGATGGCGACCGACTTTCGCCGACCTTCCGTCCAGCGTCGGAATTCCGTACACGTCGCCGAACTCGCGCGACTGGAGGATGAACACCGGGAACCGTTCCGGCGTCAACCAGGCGGCTTCGGCGTCGAGGGCAAACCAGACGTGGACCTGGCGCTCGACATGGAGCGGAATCCAGTCGATCAGCTCAGGCGTCCAGGGACCCACCGCCACCACGACCGCATCAAAGCTGTCGACCAGATCAGATAGCGAGGCGACAGGGCTGTTGCGCACGACAGCCGGCGTTCGCGAGAGCATCGCCGCGACGGCGGCCTCCGGATTAAGGATGCCCGCCTGCTTGTCGAGCACGGCCACCTGGCCGTCCGGCACGATGTGGCCAGGGTAGCGGCGGCCCAGCTCGACAGCGTCGAGCTGCTCGATCTCGAGCCCGTGCGTGCTCGCTGAGGCGAGGGCCCCTTTGACCGCCGCAGAATCCGGCTCGCCGATCATCAGCGCGCCTGTCATGGTCAGCAGGTCCGCGCCGGTTTCGGACTCCAGCTCGCGCCAGAGCGTGAATGCCTCGCGCACCAGCGGCACGTACCAGCCGCCCTCGAAGTAGGCGGTGCGGATGATCCGCGAGTCGCCGTGCGTCGAGCCCAATGAATGCGGCGGCGAGTAACGGTCGTAGCAGACGACGTCCACGCCGCGGTGGGCGAGCCTCCATGAGGTCGCGGCGCCCATCGCGCCACCGCCGACCACAGCCACGCGCACGGCTTACTCCGGCGCGATGCGCGCGATGGGCTGTCCCGGCGCCACCGGGTCGCCGACTTCGAGGAGCAGGTCCTCGACCACGCCGGCTACGGGGGAGGGGATCTCGGCGTTGACCTTGTCCGTGTGCACCTCCATCAACGTCTCGCCCTCGGCCACGTGCTCGCCGCGCTGTTTGTTCCACGCGCCGACGGTGATCTCTTCGGCCCCCTGCAGCTCGGGCATCACGACCTCGTGGACCTCGATGCTCACCGGACTATTGTCCGCCTAAGCCATCGACACAACGTCGAGCAGATCCTCCTCCCAGTAGTCGATCCGGCCCTCGGGCATGAACATGACTCTGCCCGGTCGTAGCGCGTCCACGAACTCCGGGTCGTGGCTCACGATCACCATCGTCCCCGGCCACTCCGCGAGGGCCCGCGCGACACCTGTCCGCGATGGCGGATCCAGGTTGTTGGTCGGCTCGTCCAGCAGGAGCACGTTGTGCCGCCCCGCCACGAGCTGGGCCAGCGCCAGCTTCGTCTTCTCCCCACCGGAGAGCGTCCCCGCGTCCTGCCGCGCGATATCACCCGTCAGGTTGAACATCCCCAACAGCGCGCGCAGCACTCGTTCCTCGGCGTCCGACTGCTCGCGCATGTGCGCCAGCACTGTGACCCCCGCCCGAATGCCTTCGTGTTCTTGCGCGTAGTAACCCAACGACACGCCGTGACCGAGCCGGAACGACCCCGCGTTCGCCGTGCTCTCGCCCGCCAGGATGCGGAGCAGGCTTGTCTTGCCCGCACCGTTCAGACCCATCACCAGCAACCTCTCGCGGCGCTCCACCTCGAAAGACACGTCGGAAAACACCAGCGGGCCGCCGTAGCCCTTGGCCAGCCCCGAGGCGTGAAGCGCGATCCGCCCGCTGTGCGGCGGCTCCGGGAAGTTGATCTTGACCTTCCGCTCCCGCCTTGGCGCGACGACGCGCACTGCTTTCATCCGCTCGACGCGCGTGAAGATCGATTTGGCTTGCTTGGCGCGCTTCTCGGTCTGCCGGCGCATCACCTCAGCCAGCAAGCTCAAGCGCTTGATCTCCGCCTCCTGGCGATGGGCCAACGATGTCAGGCGCTTCTCTTCGCGCCGGCGTGCCTCCTGATACTGCGAGTAGGTGCCGCGGTATTCGATCAACCGCCCCGCGTCGAGATGCAGGACGCGCGTGATCGAGCTGTCGAGCAGGCCGAGGTCGTGGCTCACCACGATCACCGCCCCGCGGTAATCGCGCAGGAAGTCCATCAACCATGTCTTGGCGTTGCTGTCGAGGTGGTTGGTGGGCTCGTCGAGCAAAAGCAGATCTGCGCCCGCGAACAGCACGCGCGCCAGCTCGACGCGTCTGCGCTCTCCGCCCGACAGCACGCTCAGCGGCAGGTCGACCCTGTCGAGCCGAAGACCCAGCCCGCCCGCGATCCGCCGCGCGTCCGACTCGCTCGAGTAGCCGCCGTCAAGCCGGTAGCTCTCCTCTGCGGCGGAATATCGCTCGATGCTCGCCAGCGAGTGATCATGCTCCAGTCGCGTGTGCAGCTCGGCGAGACGTGCCGCGGCGCGGTCGAGGCCTCGCCCAGACAGGATGTGCGTGAGAGCTGTTGGGGCGGCTTCCGCTCGCGGCCGCGGATTCTGCGGTACATAACCGAGTGTCCCCCGGCGGAGAACGACTCCGGCCGCCGCGTCGTCATCGCCGGCGAGGACCTTGAGCAGGCTTGTCTTGCCGGCGCCGTTGCGCCCCACCAGGCCGACCTTGTCTCCCGCGGCGACGGTGAAGCTCGCGTCCGACAGCATGCGGCGCGCGGCGACGTCGATGGCAAGGTTGCGGACCTGCAGCACGAGGCCAGACATTACGGCAACTGTTACCTGGCTCCGCGCCTGACGTTCTGTCAGGCAAATAAGCGCCCAGGAGGCCGCTCGCACATGAAGAAGGTCCTTGTCGTAGTTGCCATCGTCGTTGCGGCGGCCGCCTGCGGCGGAGCCGCCAACACCGCCAGCTCGTCATCGGGCCTCGGCGAAAAGGCGCCGGTCGCGCGCGGCGGCACGGATTCCGCGCAACCGTCGAAGAGCGCCGGGTTGCCCAACGGCACCACCGGAGGCACCACATTGCCGGGCACCACGATTCCAGCTTTCCAGGGCCCACCGGTCATCCGTCAGGCGCAGCTGGCGGTCACCGTCGGAGCCGGCACGTTCGATTCCAAGCTCGCGCAGGTCCGCAACCTGGTCGAGCTCCAGGGCGGCTACATCGCGGGTACCGACGCCCAGGCCAACCCAACAGGTCAGGTTCAGGACAGCCAGATCCGCACGGGAATAATCAACTTCATGGTCCCCGCCGCGCATTTCGACAGCGCGATCGACGAGCTGGCCAAGGTCGGCAAGGTCCAGAGCGAGCACATCACGGGAACCGACGTGGGCGCGCAGTACGTCGACCTGCGGGCACGCCTGGCCAACGCGGAGGCGCAGAGGAACGCGATGCTCGCGCTTCTCACGAAGGCTCAAAACATCAACGACATCATCGCGGTGCAGAACCAGATCGGCCAGATCACGGCCCAGATCGAGCAGCTCAAGGGTCAGATCAAGTATCTGGACGACAACACCTCCTACAGCTCGATCAGCGTGACGATGACGGAGTCAGGTGCACCAGCGCGCACCGCGACGGGTGACGGCTGGGGCTTTGCGACCGCCCTGAACGACGCCGCGCACAACTTCGTGACCACCATCAACTACGTCGTCACGGGACTGGGCGCGATCGGTCCGCTGCTCGTGCTCGGATTTCTCGGCTACCTGGTGCTGCGGTGGCGCCGCGTGCCGCTGCCCTGGCGCCCGTAGCGCGGGCGAACTCGGATCGGGAGCGGGCCGGGATGAAATTCCGGCCCGCTCCAGTAACCTGCTGCGGTAATGCCCAAGGCATGGTTCGCTGTGGTGGCGGTCGCGGTCTGCGCGATGGCCTGCGGCGGCGAGTCGGCAACAACGGCTTCACCCACGCCTCCAGCCTCGTCCAGGCCTACGTCTTCGCCGAGCCCGAAGGGCGTCACGTTCCGCCTCACGCCCGAGCCTGGCGTCACCGCGAGCGGGACGATCACGCTGTTGGCCGACCAGAGCACGACCGCCATCGAGCTGAAGGTCAGCGGCCTGCAGGCGAACTCGTCCCACGTCTCGCACATCCACCTCGGGACGTGCCAGTCGCGCGGCGGCATCGCGTTCGCCTTGAACCAGGTCGTGGCCGACGGCCAGGGCGACTCCGACGTCAGGACAACGCTGATGAACCTGAGATATCCGCCGGCCAGCGGCACGTGGTACGTCGTCGTGCATGCCGGCCCCGACATGCAGGGGTCGAACTCGAGCTACCTGCTCTGCGGCAACCTCTTCTCCTAGGCGACCAGTGACGCCGGACGAGCAAGACGCGCAGGCGCAGCGCGACGTCCTCGAGCTGCCCGCCGCCTCGCGGGCGACCGACATCGCGCTCAATGAGCTGGAGCTTGTCTACGCATTCATCTACGCGCGGGTCGGCAACCGGGCCGACGCCGAGGATCTGACCCAGCAGGTGGCGCTGAAAGCCATCCCTCGCCTGCGGCAAAACGCTGCGGCGAGCTCGATTCGCGGCTACCTCTTCGCCACGGCGCGCTCAGTCCTGGGCGGGTTCTGGAGCACACGCCTTGGGTTGTCCGAGGCCGAGCTGCATGAAGACCTGATGCTGAGCGTTCCACCCGAACCGCCGTCTGAGGGAGGAACGGAAACCGTGCAGCGGATCCTGGCCCAGCTTTCCGACAACTACAGGCGGGTTCTCGAGCTCCGTTTCCTGTACGGGTATTCACTCAAAGAAGTGGCCGCGGAAATGAACTCCACCGTCGGTGCGATCAAGGTCATGCAGCTTCGCGCGCTGCGCGCAGCGGCAAAGGTGAGGCCGGGCGAATGAACGGCAAGCGCGAGAACCGCGTCGAGAAGATCGTGTCCGACCTCCTTCGAGGCCGGCGTCTCAAGCTGCGCGGGGGAGACGCCGACGAGAAGGCGGCGATCACGGCGGCGGCCAGGCTCGCCGGTGCCCGCCAGGGTCCGCAGCGCATGCACCCCGCGTTTCGCAAGCGTCTCGCGCATGACCTGGAGCAAGCGCCACGCGAAGGGTTCGTCACCCGGCGGGCCGCGCTCGTCGCCGGACTTGGCCTGGCTGCGGGGGCTGCGGCCGGTGGACTGGGACGCTGGATCGACGTCGGCTCTCTGAGCGAGCTCGTTGAGGGCAGGGGGAAACGCGTCGTGGCGGGCGGCGTCCGGGCCTTTCTCTTCCGGCGCGGCGACACCGTGACCGCGGTCTCTTCGATCTGCTCTCACCTGCCGTGCGAGCTGTGGTGGGAGGCCGGCAGCGGCCAGCTCGTGTGTCCCTGTCATCCCGCGAAGTTCACGCCGGAGGGCCACCCTTCCGACCCATATCACCTGGCTCCGCTCAACAAGGTGTACGTGCAGGTCACAGCAGCTGGCCGCGTCGAGGTGCTCGGCACGGAATGAACCTGCCCGCGCACAGGTCGAAGCAGCTCGCCCTCGATCGATGCCTCCAGCTTCTCGAGGAGGCGAAGGTCCGCGGGCAGATCCGGGTCGATGGCCCGCTCGGCATTTCGCTGCGCCAGCATCTCGAACGGGCCGGCGTCATCGCCGAGCACCGCCTGGAGGGCCGGCGCATCGACCGCGTGCTCGATGACATCTTCGACATGCAGGCGCAGCTTCTGGGGCAGCAACCTGAAGACTCGAGGCATCACAACGCCTCGTAAGGCGCCGGTTATCATCTGGCTTTGTGACTACGTCCTTCAGTTCGTCGCGGTCGTTTCTCCTCACATCTGAGTCTGTAACTGAAGGGCATCCCGACAAGATCTGCGACCAGGTCTCTGATGCGGTGCTGGACGGGATGCTTGCGCAAGACCCCCACGCACGGGTTGCATGCGAGACGGCCATCACCAAAGGCCTGTGTGTGGTCATCGGCGAGGTCACGACCCACGCTGAGCTCGACATACAGCGCACCATCCGCGACACGATTCGCTCGATCGGCTACAACGACGAGCAGATCGGATTTGACGCAGACCACGCGCTGATCCAGGTCTATCTGAAGGAGCAGTCGGCGGACATCGCCGCCGGCGTCAACCACTCGCTCGAAGAGCGCGAGGGAACGCAAGAGGACGATCCATTTGAGCTGCAGGGTGCCGGGGACCAGGGCATGATGATCGGCTTCGCGTGCCGCGAGACACCCGAGCTCATGCCGCTCACCATCTCGCTCGCCAACCGGTTGGCCAAGAAGCTTGCGGAGACGCGCAAGAACGGATCGCTTCCCTTCCTTCGGCCTGACGGCAAGACGCAGGTCACGGTCCAGTATGAGTACGGAAAACCAAAGCGAATAGAGGCCATCGTGGTGTCGACGCACCACGCAGCGAGCGCGACGCAGAAGGAAATCAGCGAAGGCGTTCGTGAGCTGGTGATCAACCCTGTGCTGAAAGGCCAGGTCGTCGACGCCGCAACCAAGATCATGGTCAACCCGAGTGGCCACTTCGTGGTCGGTGGCCCGGCGGCGGACGCTGGTCTGACCGGGCGCAAGATCATCGTCGACACTTACGGGGGCGTCGCCCGCCACGGAGGCGGTGCGTTCAGCGGCAAGGATCCGAGCAAGGTGGACCGATCGGCAGCGTATGCGGCGCGGCATGTGGCCAAGAACCTGGTCGCGGCCGGGTTGGCGGAGCGGTGCGAGGTCCAGGTTTCGTACGCCATCGGCCGCGCGCATCCGACCTCGATCGCGATCGAGACCTTCGGCACTGGGGCCAAGTCTGAGGAGGAGCTGCTCGAGCTTGTCCGGCGCCACTTCGACCTGCGGCCGGGTGCCATCATCGCCAACATGGACCTGCTGCGTCCTATCTACGCGCCGACGGCCGCGTATGGGCATTTTGGCCGCGACGACCTGGGCGTTCCGTGGGAGATCACGAACAGGGTGGACGCCTTGCGCGCGGATGCCGCCGTCGCGGCGCGACAGAGCTAGCGCAAGCTGATCCGCATTCGGGTCCGCGACACGCTGACGCAGCGAAAAGTCTCGATCTCTCCTGCGCCGGGGAAACCCGTGACCCTCTACGTGTGCGGCGTCACGCCGTACGAGTCGGGACATATGGGCCACGCCTTTACGTTCTCCATGTTCGACGTGCTGGTGAGGTTCCTCGAAGCCAACGGTCGGCGTGTGAAGTACGTGCAGAACATCACGGACGTCGACGACCCGCTGTTCGAGCGGGCGCGGCGCGACGGCATCGATTGGCGCGAGCTCGCGGGCCGGGAGACGCAGGTGCACGTCCGCGACATGACGGTGCTTGGATGGCGCCCTCCCGATGTCATGCCCCGCGTCTCCGACGAGATCCGACAGATCGTCGCCGCGGCGTCGAAGCTGCAGGCCCGCGGCTTTGCCTACCACACGGACGCCCTGTACTTCGACGTCAGCAAATACCGCGGCTACGGGCGCCTCTCGCACCTGACGCGCCGCTCCATGCTGCGCAAGCTTCGCCACGAGGACCTGCTCGGCGTCGTCGGGCCGGAGGCGAAGCGGGACCCGCTTGACTTCATTCTGTGGCGAGGCTCCCGGTCCGACGAGCCGGCGTGGCCCTCGAAGTTTGGAGAGGGACGGCCGGGGTGGCACATCGAGTGCACGGCGATGGCGATGCACTACCTGGGGGAGCAGATCGACCTTCATGGAGGCGGGCGAGACCTGCTGTTCAGCCACCACGAGTCGGAGCGCGCGCAGTCGGAGTCGCTGACCGGCAAGAAGCCGTTTGTGCGGGCGTGGGTCCACACAGGGCTTGTGCGCTACGAGGGTTACAAGATGAGCAAGTCGCGTGGCAATCTCGTCAAGGTCAGCCAGGCGCTGCAGATGGCTCCGGCCGCGGCGGTTCGGCTCTACCTGGTTTCCCATCGGTACGGTCGCGACTGGACCTACGAGTGGAAGAGCCTGACCCGGTCGGCCCGGTTCGTCGAGCGGATGCGCAAATTCCTGGCCGATGACGCCCGGTTCGCGCACGACGGGGCCCGGCCCGCGCCGGGTCGACAGCTGATGGCGGAGTTCAACGCCGCGCTGGCCGACGACCTCGATACGCCACGCGCGGTCCGGGCGCTACGGGCGGCCGTGCGTCAGGGCGACGCGCCGGCTGTGCGAGCCATGAAAGACGTGCTCTTGGGCACCTCCCAGTTGAGCTGAGCTAGGCGACCTCGAGCGGAGCGCCGCAGTTGGGGCACTCCATGTCCGCGTCGAGCTGGACCATCGTTTCGCAGACCGGACAGAGTATGTCGGTGGTCGACGTGGAGGCCTCGTCGGCGCGGGCCTCTTCCTCCATCGCCCCGGGCACCTCGCCCAGGTCGACCGCCGGCGCGCCGCAGTTGAGGCACACGTAGCCGGGCTGCGCCACGCGGTAGTCCTGGTAGTCACCGTTGGCGTCGATCTCGACCTCGGCGAACAGGGCCCGGAACAACCGGCTGCCGCAGCGACTCGAACAAACAAGCAACATGCCGATTTCAGACTACGTTGTTCATCCCAGTCTTCGGCGAAGGGTCGCGGTCCCGGCGGCGATCAGCGCGATGCAGAACCCGGCGACCACCGCCGCATCGAGCTGCAGCGACGACCACGTAAGGTCGGCGCCCTTGACCATGATGTCGCGCATCCCGTTCACCGCGTAGGTGAGGGGCAGCACGTCGGACAGGTACTGCAGCGCCTTCGGCTCGCTCGAGACCGGGAAGATGATTCCCGACAGCAGGACCTGCGGCACCACGACGAGAGGGATGAACTGCACCGCCTGGAATTCCGAGCGCGCGAACATGCTCAGGAAGATGCCGAGGTTCACCGCGGCGATCGCCATCAACGCTTCCATGCCGAAGATCAGCAGCACGTTGCCCTGGTTCTGGATCTTCAGGATGGCGAGCGAGAAGATCAGCACCTCGGCCGCCTGCACGAGAGCGATGACGGTGAAGCCGAGCATGTAGCCGAGGACGATCTCGCCGCGGCGCAGCGGGCTCGCCATCAAACGTTCGAGCGTCCCCTGGGATCTCTCGTTCAGGAAGGAAACGATCGTGATCACAAACACGAGGAAGAACACGACCAGACCGACGAACGCGGCGCCGAAGTAGTCGAGCGTGTCGTAGTTCGGGCCGCCGTAGAAATATTTGACCCTTGGCTGGAAGGTGATGTTGCGCCCCGTGACCCACGAGCCAAGAGTGAGCATCGACTGCTGCAGCGCCTGGAGAACAGGGGCGTTCACACCCGGCTCCGAACCTTCGAGGTGCACTTCGGGCGCGACGTTGCCGTTCTGTGCCTGCTGACTGAAATCTGAAGGCAGCACGATGTATGCGACGAGCGATCCATCCTTGAGCTTGGCATCGCCGTCGGCGGCGTTGATGTCGGTCGTCGTGATATGGCTCGAACCCCGAAGGGCCGCGGCCACCAGCGCGCCCAGCGGACCGCCGTCCTGATTGGCGATTCCGACCGGCGGCGCGCTCGTCGAACCTCGCATGAGATAGCCAAGCAGGCCGAGGATGACGATCGGCGCAACGAAGAGCAGAGCCAGCGTCCGGCGGTCGCGTCGGAACCCCTGGAGCAGTCTTCGCGTGATCGCGGCGACGCGGTGGCCGCTCACGACTCCGTCCTTCCCGCCAGCGCGAGGAAGGCCTCTTCGAGGTTCTGCGATCCACCTTGCGCCCGGATGTCGGCGGGGGAGCCCTCGGCCAGGAGCCGGCCGTACTGGATCAAGCCGAGACGCTGACAGCGGTCGGCCTCGTCCATGACGTGGCTCGAGATGATGATCGTCGTCCCGCTCGCCGCCATCTGCCGGAAGGACTCCCAGAACTGAACACGCAGCTGCGGATCGATACCGACGGTGGGCTCGTCAAGGAGGAGCAGCTCGGGGCGGTGCACCAGCGCACACGCGAGCGAGCAGCGCTGGCGCAGTCCTCCGCTGAGCGTCGCGACCACCGAGCCGCGGCGGTCCTGGAGGTGGACCAGCTCCAGCGCCTCCTTGACCCCTTCCTCTGCCCCATTGATGGCAGCGAAGAAGGTGACGTTCTCCTCGACCGACAGCGCCGGATAGAGCGCCGCCTGCTGCGTCATGTAGCCGATATGACGCAGCACCGCGACGTTGGGCATCCGCTGCCCCAGCACCGTGACGCTCCCCGAGTGTGCGGCGAGCAGGCCGCAGATGAGGCGGATCAACGTGGTCTTGCCCGCCCCGTTCGGACCGAGCAGACCGTAGATCTCGCCCTGACGCACGCGCAGGTTCACGCCCTTCAGCGCCTTGTATGCGCCGAACGACTTGGACGCACCTTCCACGTCCACCGCATATGTGTCACCCATCTCCTTCCTCCTTGACGACCATGGCTCGAAGCCAGGACTCAGCCAGCTGCGTGACAGCGGTCTCGCCGTCGATGTCCAGGCTCAGCACGCGCTCCGCGAAAGGCCTGGTGAGGATGTGAAAGAAGATCGGACCGATGAATAACTGAAGCGCCAGCAGGGGATGCATCGTGCGCAGCGTGCCGGCGGACATCTGCGACGTCACGTACATGACCAGCGCGCCCACAACCTTTGTGATGGCTCCGCGGGCGGCCTCCTCTGTTTCGGGAGCGAGTGCGCTGACCTCGAAGAAGAGCGCACGCAGAAGGCCGGACCGATTTTCGCCGCCCGCATACACCGCGCGATACGCGGTTCGGGCGAGCTCGGGCATCAGCTCGAGGGGCGCGGCGTCCTGCCCAGCCGCGAGCAGCCTGCTGACCGGCTCGAGCGGAGAGTAGGACTCGATCAGTCCTGTGAACAGGGCCGCCTTGCCGGGGAAGACGCGGTAAAGCGTCGCGCGCGAGACGCCCGCTCGATCGGCTAACTCGTCCATTGCAAGGGCGCCGAGTCCCTGGTCGCCGACCATCTCCACGGCGGCGCGCAGGATCCTTTCCCGCGACCCCGGTTCCGGCACCACCTCGAGCGCCTCGAGCAGTGCTTCACGGGACCTGAAGTGGCGGTAGAAGCTGGCGCGAGAGACACCGGCGGCGGTCGCAAAGTCGGCCACGGTCGGCCTGGCGCTTCGCGCCAGGACACCCGGCGCACGGTCGAGGATCAGCTCCCGCACGGCCACGAAACGAGACTAGACAAGACATCGCATCTTGTCAAGTCTCAGAGTGGGCTACACCTCCGCCGATCAGTTCGCGGATGGCTCGGAACGTCGGGTTCCAGCCGCGCCAGCCGATCGTGTGCACCTTCGGCTCCCAGTCGTCCACGATGGCGCGCGCCTCGGCGAAACGACCGCGCTGGGCGAGGAATTGGGCCAGGTTGACCGCCGCGTCGGCGACCATCCACTCATATCCCGTCGACGCGACCACGTCGTGGCTGCGGCGAAGGGCAGCCTCAGCGTCGGCGTCCCGCCCTTGCGCCGCCCGCAAGAGACCCAGGTGGCCCTGGACCTCCGAAATTCCGGTGATGTCCTCCTCGCGTGTGGCTTCGACGGCACGCTGAATGAATGCCTCAGCCGCGCCGAGGTCGCCCAGCTCAAGCGCTGCGCGGGAGCGCAAGCCAAGAATTTCGGCCCGGTTCCAACGCTCTCCGGAAGCTTCGCTCATAGCGATCGCGGAATCGAGCACGCGCGCCATTTCGGAGAAATCTCCGCCCACCCGCAGCGCGTACGCCAGGAAGCGCAGCGCGCTTATGTGCAGCTGCACCGCCCCTGCTTCCTCGGCTGCCGCCAGAAATTGCCGGCAGACGACTTCAGAACCGCTGGCGTCACCGGCCCGGAGGATGTTCATGGCACGGTTTCGCATCATGTGGATCGCCGTGTTGCGCAGCCCCAGCTGGGCAGCCAGAGCCTCTCCCTCTTCCAGGAAGCGTGTCGCCAGCTCGATGTTGCCACGTACGGATTCGACCGCGGCGAGTCGTTCGAGGATGGCCGCGACACGCGGACCATCGCCGATCGACCGGGCTTGTGCGAGGAGGTCCAGGCTGGTGGCGACGAACTCGTCGAGCCGGCCGGCCGCGAAAGGAATGTTGTTCTTGATCTGCCTCGCCTCGATCTCACCGGAGACGTCACCCGCACGATGCATGGCCTCAACGGCCAGATCGCATATCCGTTCGAATTCTGTGACGATTCCTGTGCCGCTGAAATTCCAGATCCAGGCCGCGGCGAGACGGGCGGCCGCCACCGTGGACAGCAGGCCGGCTGACTCTGCAAGCGCTGCCGCCTCGGCGGCCGCCTCGCTCGCCCCGCGATAGTCGGCCCTCATCACCAATAGCTGGGCCTCGAGAAGACGCAGCCTGGCTCGGGTGGCCGGCTCCCCACCCGCGGGCAATTCGGCCGCGGTCGTGCGAATCGAACGAAGGGTGGAATCCATCGTCGCCGTGTCGTGCCGCGTTCGCGCGCGGTCCGCTGTCGCGAACAGCCACTCGACCGCCTTCACTGCGCGCTCGCGGACCATTTCTTCCTCCAGGCCGAGTTCGTGCGAAAGGGCGAATGCGCGCTCCGCGTGGTGGGCGAGAATCTCGGTGACCTGTTGCGGGTCCCTGGCCTCACGCTCCAGAACCGAGCGAAACCGGTCGTGCAGCGTCGCTCGACCCGCTTTCGGCAGCGAACCGTATGCGGCGTCGTGGATCAGAAGGTGGCGGAATCTGAACTCCTCGCCGGCGCTGTCGCCACCTGAGACCAGGCCCTTGCGCCGCAACGAGTCAAGACGCGACTCCACGTCGCCACCGACCAGCGAATCGACCTCGTGCAGGCCAAACCTCTCTCCGATGACACTCGCCGATTGCAACACGCTCCTTTCTTCTTCAGGCAGGAGGTCGAGGCGGGCAGCAAGAACCGCGTTGATGCCTTGCGGCACGCGGATCTGATCGATCGTCGCGGCGGCGCGCCAGCTTGCGCCGTCGCGCACGACGAGGCCCTCGTCGATGAGCATGTGGATGAACTCTTCGCAGAACAGAGGCGTGCCGGCGGAGCGTTCGACGATCTGGCGGCGCAGATCCTCAGGAAGCGCCTCGATCTCGAGCAGTCGCGAGACAAGTGTCGACGTTTCCAGCGGATCGAGTGGATCGAGCGTGATGGTGGTTGCGTTTGCCTTGCCGGCGCTCCAGCCGCCGCGCAGCTCGAGAAATTCTGGACGGGCCATGCAGATGATGAGCACCGGAACGTCGGCCACGCGATCGGCTAGCTGCTCGATCAGCGCCACGATGGGCGGCTCGGCCCACTGCACATCGTCGACCACGACGATGAGCGGAGCGCTGTGCGCGACCGCCTCGATGTAGTGGCGTACGGCCCATCCAATCTCGCGCCCGACACGTTCCGCCGGCGTGTCGGGCATGATAGCCTCCGCGGTTTCGAGGCCAAGCATCGCGGCGAGCCTCGCGCGCACAGCAGGTCGCTGTGGATCGTCGCTCAAAAGTTCCCCCAGCCATCGGTCGAGCTTGGCGAGGGCGCCTTCACGCTCGTCGGCAAGGCCTGTGCCGGTGTCCTGCCTCAGCATCTCGATGAGGGGCCAGTAGGTGATGCCGCGGCCATAGGGGAGGCAGCGGCCGCGCAGGACCCGCGCGCCCGAGTCCGCGAGCCCGGTCAACGCTTCGCTGACCAGGCGCGATTTCCCGATCCCCGCAGCGCCGACGATGGTGAACAGATGCGGCCGCCGATCCTCCGCGACGCGCGCGAAGGTATCCAGGAGCAGCCTCAGCTCGCGGTTGCGGCCGACAAGCGCAGCGTGCAGGCCAGGGATGCCCCGCATCTGCACCGGAACCTCGCTTCGCGGACGGAGAGCTCGATGAGCCACCAGCGGCTCGGTCTTGCCTTTGGCGGCAACGGGTGCACGTGCCTCGTATTCGATTGCGTTGCGCGTGAGCTGATGGGTGAGCGAGCCGACCAGGACCTCACCGGCCTCCGCGCCTTGCTGAAGTCGGGCGGCCACGTTCACGGCGTCGCCGCTGACCATGAACTGGCGATCGTCGGCTGCCGCCGTGACGGCCTCGCCGGTGTTGACGCCCACGCGGACCTGGAGCTCGGCCCCGCCGTCCCGGATCTCGAGCGCGGCGCGAACCGCGCGCTCTGGGTCGTCGTCGTGCACCACCGGCACGCCGAAGACGACCATCGCCGCATCTCCGGCGAACTTCTCCACGGTCCCGCCGTATGCGGCGGATATCTCGCCGACGCGCATGAAGTAGCGCGACATCATCGAGCGCACCACCTCCGGGTCGCGCTGGGACGCAATCTCCGTCGAGCCCACCACGTCGGCGAAGAGGATGGTCACGACCTTGCGCTGCTCGGACACGGACCGATTCTGCCTTAACCGGCAGGGTTTATTCGGGAGGTGCGTCTCGCTAGGCTGGCGACCACCCAGTCATGCGCTCGATCGAAATTGCAACCACCGGGCCGCCGGGGCGTGCGCGCCGGTACTGCTCGTACCGGCCGACCAGCAGATCTATTGCGCGCTGCGCTTCGGCCTCGTCGCCGAGTATTCGCGCCGAGCCTTCGACCCGCACCCACCAGAGCTTGCGCCAGTCCTCCTCGTAATGGTCGAACAGCACGGAGACCGCCGGGTTGGTCGTGATGTTGCGCAGGCGTTGAAGGTCGGGCGTGCGCTTGGGCTTTGCGTCGACCGCGAAATAGACGCTCTCCCTTTCGATCGCAAAGGTGATAGGGACGATGTGTGGTCGTCCCCCCGCTCCAGTCGTCGCCAGGCGGGCGACGCGCGTGTCGGAAATACGCCGTCGCATAACCGTCGCGTCCATCGAACGAAGTATCGTTGAGCGGTGCAGAGGCTCCGCACGTACACAGTCGACGAGGCGAACCGCGAGCTGCCTCGGGTGCGCCCGATCGTGGCCCAAATCGCGGAGCTATCAGCGTTGCGCCCCGACCTCGAAGAGCAGCTCCGCATGGCGGAGTACGCCATGCAGCGGCCGAGCGCCAACGGCGAGGAGCGCGAGCGCGAGCAGCAGGCGCGCGATGCGGTCCAGGGCGCCGAGGAAGAGCTGCTCAAAGCGGTGCTTAGCCTCAACAGCATGGGCATCCAGCTCAAGGGTCCGCTCGAGGGGTTGATCGACTTCCCGTCGTATCGGGACGGCGAGCTGGTGGAGCTGTGCTGGAAGCTCGGCGAAGAGCGTGTTGACCACTGGCATCATGTCGGCGAAGGTTTCGGCGGCCGGAAAAAGCTCTAGAGGCCGCGCCTCTCAGATTCGGTCCTCTTTACGGACGGGTCCCGTGACCGCCTCGTAGACGGCCCTGGCGATCCCCGCCGCGTCGAGCCCGTGCTCCTTCAGGATGTCTGACGCTTTGCCGTGCGGCAGGAATGCATCTGGCAGGGCGAGGTTCCGCACCCGACCGGCAAGGCCGTGCGGCGCCAGCGCCTCCAGCACCGCTCCGCCAAAGCCGCCCGCGCCGACGTTGTCCTCGACGGTCAGCACGGTCGGATAGGCGCGTGCCCAATCCGCAATGCGCGGATCGACCGGCTTGACCCATCGGGCGTTGATCACGCCGCAGGACAGGCCTTGCATCTCGAGGCGCTCCGCGGCCTCACCGGCGACCTCGACCATCTTGCCGACGGCGAAGATGACCGCGTCCTTTCCTTTGCGGACCTCCTCCCAGCGGCCGACGGGTAGCGGCTCCACCGGCAGGTCGGGGCTCGCGGATACCGGCCCCTTCGGGTAGCGGATCGCAACGGGCCCATCCGTCGCGAGCGCGGTCTCGAGCAGGGCGCACAGCTCAGTCGCGTCTTTCGGCGCCGCGATCTTCAGGTTGGGGATGAGGCGCAGGTACGAGAGGTCGAAGATCCCGTGGTGCGACGCGCCATCGGGACCAGTCACTCCCGCACGGTCGATGACGAAGACCACCGGCAGCTTGTGCAGCGCGACGTCCATGATCGTCTGGTCGAAGGCGCGCGCGAGAAAGGTGGAGTAGATGCAGACCACCGGATGCATGCCCGCCATCGCGAGTCCGGCCGCGAACGTGACCGCGTGCTGCTCGCAGATGCCGACGTCGAAGAAACGGTCGGGAAACTCTTTGGCGAAGTTCAGAAGTCCCGTCGACGAGGCCATGGCCGCGGTGATGGCGCAAACCTCAGGGCGCCGCGAGGCCGCCGTCATCAGCGCTTCGCCGAAGACGTCGGTGTAGGTCACCTCGGTCGAGCGCGGCCGCCCCGTCAGCGGGTCGAAAGCGCTGACGCCGTGCAGCTTGTCGACCTCGTCGTCGACCGCCGGGCTGTACCCGTGGCCTTTTTCGGTGACGACGTGTACCACCACCGGCTCGCGCAGCTTCTTCGAGCGCGTGAGAACTTCTTCGAGAGCGAGCTCATCATGCCCATCCACGAGGCCTGCGTACTTGATGCCGAGGCTCTCGAACATGGTCGAAGGCTGGAGCAGCTGCTTCAGACCTTCTTTCACCCGATAGGCGGCCTGGTCGGCGGTGGAGCCGACCAGCGGCAGGTCACGCAGAAGATGGGAGATCTCATCCTTGAGGCGCTCATAACGGGGATCGACGCGAAGCTGCGAGAGATGCCGCGCGAGGCCGCCGACCGTGGGCGCGTAGGAACGGCCGTTGTCGTTGATCACGATGATCAGGTTCGGCGGCTGCAGGTGGGCGATCTGGTTCAGAGCCTCATACGCCATGCCGCCCGTCAGCGCGCCGTCGCCGATGACCGCGACGACGAATCCGCCGACCCGCTTGCGCAGCCGCGCCTCGGCAAGGCCGAGTGCGTAGCTGAGCGAAGTCGACGCGTGGCTGTTCTCGACGAGGTCGTGCTGGGACTCCTTGCGTGACGGATAACCGGACATGCCGCCTGCCTGGCGCAGACGTGGAAACTCTGCGGCTCGGCCGGTCACAAGCTTGTGGACGTACGCCTGGTGGCCGGTGTCCCAGACGATCGCGTCACTCGGGCTGTCGAACACGCGGTGAAGCGCAAATGTGAGCTCGACCACACCGAGGTTGGGGGAGAGATGGCCGCCGGTGCGTGAGGTCTGCTCGACGAGGAAGGCCCGGACTTCGGTCGCGAGCTCGCTCAGCCGCGCAGGGTCCAGCGCCTTGAGATCGGCCGGCGAGTGGATCGTCTCGAGGATGCCCACCCTTCGGTTAACGCTCAGCACCCGCCATGAGTTCCGCCAGCTCGATACAAAGGCGCGTTCCCGCTCCGCTCGGCCCGCGGAGAATGGTGGTCAGTTCGTCATTTGTGTTCCAGGCCGACGCGGCGATATCGATGTGCGCCCAGGGCTTGCCGCCCGCAAACTCGGCGATGAACATCCCACCCATGATCGTCCCCGCCTCACCGTACTCGCTGTTGCGTAGGTCGGCGATCTGGCTGCGCAGCAGGATCCGATAGTCCGCGTACATCGGCAGGCGCCACACCCGGTCGCCGGCTTCACGTGAGGCGTGCTCGACCAGCGACCAGAACTCGTCGTCGTTGCTCGTCGCGGCGCTGGCAGCATGGCCGATTGCGACGGTGGCGGCGCCGGTCAGCGTCGCAAGGTCGATGAGGTGTGTCGCGTGGTTGCGAAGCGCGTGCGTCAACGCGTCGGCCAGGACAAGGCGGCCTTCGGCGTCGGTGTTGACGACCTCGACGGTCTTGCCGTCGGCGCTGACCACCACGTCACCGGGGCGTTGAGCGGATGGACCTGGCATGTTTTCCGCCGCCGCGACTACTGCCATCACGTCTAGCGGCAGCTTGCGCGAAGCAATGACGTCGATGGCCGACAGCGCGGCGGCGGCACCGGACATGTCGTCCTTCATCCGGCTCATCTTGTCCGGCTCCTTGAGCGAGATGCCTCCGCTGTCGAACGTGATCCCCTTGCCGATCAGGGCGAGGGCCGGTTCGCCGGTTTTCGCTGATGCGCCGCCCTGGTGGTTCCCGTGATAGCGGACACGGATCAGTCGTGGCGGCTTGGCGGAGCCCGCGCCGACGCCGAGCATCAGGTTGTACCCGCCTGACTTCAGCTCGGTCGGCCCGAGGACCTCGATCTCGAGGTTGTGGCGCTGAGCGATTCGCGTCGCCTCTTGCGCGAGCGCGTCGGGCGTGAGCTCGTTGGGTGGAGCGTTCTGCCATTCGCGCGCCCGGTTCGTGGCTTCGCCGTTTTCCTGGGCGGCCATGACCTCGCGCTCGCGCCCGTTCCCAAAACCGGCCAGCCCCACCTCATCGATCTCGCGCCGCTCCGGCGCCGCGCCGGTCTGCCTCGAGCGCCGCTCGAACGTGCCCATCACGCAGCCCTCGACCACCGCCTTGAGGCTGTCCATACCGAGCGGCTCGCTGCGCAGGACCGCGATGCGCTTGTAACCCCAAGTCCGCGATGCGCGAACGAGCTCGTGGTGCGCGGAGCGCATGCGCTGGCCGTCCAGGTCGTGGGGTGCGCCAAGCCCGTAGAGGATCACGCGGCGGGCGGCGATCTTGCCCTGGGCCGGCATCGGCAGCACCTCATGGATGCGGCCGCGGAACTCGGCATTGACGACCATCTCGTTGAGGACGCCGCCCATAGCCCGGTCCAGGTCGAGGGCGGCGCCTGTGAGGCGCTGGCCGGTGGCGACCGGGATGGCGAGGGCGTCGACATTCAGCTCGGCAGCTTCCGCCGAGACGAGGCTGATCTTCACGGCGCGTTAAAGGTTACCGGTGGGCGCCGGTTGTCAAGCCAGATGTTCGGCCACGAGCTCGAGCACATGAGCAATGCGAAGCTCCGTCCCTCGCCGCCGCGCGGCGGCCGCGATATGCATCAGGCAGCCGGGGTTGTCCGACGCCACAACCGCGCATCCCGTCTTCGCGATCGCATCCAGCTTCCATTCCGCGAGGCGGTCGGCCACACGCGGCCACTCGAGGCTGAAGCTGCCACCGAAGCCGCAGCAGTTGGCGATGTCCGGGATGTCGACGACCTCGTAGCCCGCCAGCTCGAGTACACGCCGAGGCTCGCTTTTCAGCCCGAGCTGGCGCAGCGACTGGCACGAATCGTGGTAGGCGATCTTCAGGCTCATCCGGTCTGGGTCGACGAGCTTAGGATTCGTCTCCAGCAGCTGCAGTACAAAGCGGGTCGAGTCGCGCATGCGGGCCCGGACGCTCTGCTCGGGGGCGGGACCCCAGTCGGGCGAGTCCATCGTGAAGGCGCCGAAGCACGACGCGGATGGGGTCACGATCAGACCCTTGGAATCTCGGAGGCTGGAGGCGAGCTGGGCGGAGAGGTGCGCCCCGGTCTTGAAGTCCCCGGCATTGGCCGCGATCAGCCCGCAGCACCATTGCTGCTTCGGAAAACCAACCTTGAAGCCCGCGGCGGTTGCGATTTGTTCCAGCGCCGACGCCGACGCGGGCCAGACCCGATCGGCCAGGCACGAGGCGAAGATGGTGAGCGGTTCTCCGTCGACCTCGCTCTCGCGGACCCGGTCGCGGTAGGGAGTCCGCGCCAGGCGCGGCTGGCCGGGCACCAGCGCGCTGAAAGGCGCCGCGGTGCGCATCAGGCGGTCAGCCAGCAGCGGCCGTTTCCAGACGCCAAGCACCGCGCGCTTGCGCAGAGACTTCCGACCGGAGCGCCTGTGCTCCAGGATCTGGCGCGGCAGCGGGATATCGACCGGGCAGATCTCCTGGCACGCGTTGCACTGGACGCAGAGCGTGTTCGGGAGGTCGGCCGACTCCAGCCCGTGATGGAAGGGCGTGAGCACCAGGCCGATGGGCCCGTTGTAGATGTGGCCGAACTGGTGACCGCTCACGGCCATGAACGGAGGGCATGCGTTGGAGCAGGCGCCGCACCGGATGCACGTCAGCGCGTCCCTGAAGATCGGGTCGTCGAGCATCTTCTCGCGGCCGTTGTCCAGGATCACGCAGTGCAGCTCGCGCGGCCCATGCACGCCGATGGTGAGCGACTGCTCGATGTCGGCCGAGCGCGAGGGTCCGGTGATCCAGTTGACATAGCTGCTCATGACCTGGCCCGTGCCGCTGCGCGGCAGCATGCGCAGCACCGCGACCGCGTCATCCAGTGAAGCGACCAGCTTGTCCATGCCGAAGAGTGCGATATGCACCGGAGGCAAGGTCGTCGTCAGGTCGGCGTTGCCTTCGTTGGTGACGAGCACGATGGTGCCCGTCTCGGCGATGGCCATGTTCGCGCCCGAGATGCCGACCGTCGCGTCGATGAACTTCTTGCGCAGCGACGAGCGCGCGTGGCTCTGGATCGCCTCGACGGTCGGCTCTGTGCCGAAAACTTCGGCGGCATCCTCTTTGGTGAGGTGAATCGCCGGCGCGATGATGTGCGAAGGATGCGTGTGGGTGAGCTGCACCATCCGCTCGCCGAGGTCGGTCTCGACAACCTCCATCCCGAGGTTTTCGAGGTAAGGATTGAGCTCGATCTCCTCGGCAGCCATCGACTTGACCTTGGTCACGACCATGCGGGTGCCGGCAGGCAATCCGCTGCCCGCGTTCCAGCACAGCTGGCCGATGATTTCGCGCGCCTCTGCGGCGTCCTTGGCCAGATGGACAACACCGCCCACGGCGGCAAGTCGCTGCGTGAACTGTTCCAGCAATTCAGGAAGGCGGTCCAGGTTGGCGACACGGCGTTGCTTCAGGTCGGCCCGACCTTTCTCGAAGTCGAAGGTCTCGAACGCCTTGTTGCGGCGGCCACGCAGGCCGGTCATCGCGCCGACCAGCGCTTTCTGCAGGCTTGGATCGTCGAGCGCTCGGTCTACCCGGCGCGAGAAGTGACCACGACTTTCTTTCAGGAGTGCGCCCTGCGCGCGCCCGGCGCACTCGTCGTCGAAGCCTGTCTGAGGGCCTCCGCGACGGCGGTTGGTGTCGTCACCGGCGCCAAGCATATGGTCCCGGCGCATACAACTGCGCGCAGATCTCCGTCCGGGTCGACTGCCACGTACGGATGCGCGGCGCGCCCCGCCCGCGCGAGCTCCAGATTTTTGGTGGTGACCTTGATCGCGTGCGGTAGACGATCCAGCGCGCGGGCGAAGACCGCCGCCATCAGGCCGTACTGCCGGGGCAGGGCGGCCACCGCCTCGAGGGCGCGGCGCGCATGCTCGCGAAATGGGGCGGCCGGGTCCCCCCGCAGGATGTCGAGCTCGATCAACGCCATCGCCGCGATGGAGTTCTCGGCGAGAGGCTTGATCCGCTCGCCAAGGCGTCCGAGCTCGTCTCCACCCGCGCGGTCGAAGTAGCCCCCCAGCTCGGAGTCCCCATACCTTTCTTCTATGTGCGCAGAGAGCTCGAGCGCAATCTCGATCCACCTGTCGCCAAGGCCGTGCTGATACGCGCGCACCGCTGCAAACAAGGACCAGACCTGGTCGCCGAGCTGGCCGTCCGCACCTTCGGCGTGCGTCATTCCCTCGCCGGGGCGGTAGGCCCGCTTGAAAAGAGAGTCGAGGAGCTTCGCCGCGAGCTCTTGCTTGCCTGCGTCGAGGTAGGCGATCGCCAGGGCAGCGTTCCACGACGTATAGATGCGCCGGTCCACGTAGGGCGCTTGACTTTGCTTGCGCTCTTCGGCGTCCATCGTGTAGTAGTGCTCGTCGGCGTCCTGGCTGCCCGCGTAAAGCCCGCTCTTGGGGTCGCGCAGGACCTCGTCGAGGTATCGAGTGGTCCTGTCCAGCGCCTCGGTCATGCCGGCGAGGGCAAGGGCCTGGACCAGTCCCGCGTGGTCTTCGAGCATCTTCTCGAAATGCGGAACGCTCCAATCTTGCGTTGTCGAGTAGCGAAAGAAGCCGCCCTCCACGTGATCGTACGTACCGCCGCCCGTCATCTGATCCAGCGTGTGCATCGCCATTCGGCGCAGCTCGGCGTCGGAGCGCAGCACCGATTGTTCGAGCAAGAGCAGGATGGCGTCGGTCTGAGGAAACTTCGGCGCGTTGCCGAAGCCCCCGTACTCGGAGTCGTAGGCGGAGCGGACCGCGTCGAGGATCTCGTCGACAAGGCCCTCCTCGAGGTCGCCCGCGCTGCGCGCGACACCGGAGGCGGCGCGTTTGCGCGCTTCGAGCACGCGGCTCGCGATATCGGCCTGATTGGAGCGGTAGTAGTCCGCCACCTTCATGAGCGCGCTCGCCATCTGGTCCGGCGGCATGTAGGTGCCGCCCGTGAGGATATCGCCCGACGAGGTGAGGAATGCCGTCGTCGGCCAGCCGCCCATGTTGTAGCGCTGGTTGATGTCGGGCCGGACGTCGTTGTCGACCCGCACCGGCACGTAGTTCGTGTTGATGATGTCGATCACGCCAGGATGCGAGTAGGTCGTCTCATCCATCACGTGGCACCAGTGGCACCACACCGCGGAGATGGACAGGAGAATCGGCCGCCCCGTCTGCCTGGCTTCGTCGAACGCACCTTGCGACCAGGGGTGCCAATTGATCTCCGACGCGCGGTTCGGCCGAGGCGAGAAGTGGAACTCCGCTCCTGCTTCCGGCATGGGTGAAGGTTACGATGGCAATGTGATCTCGACCAGCGCGGTGGACGCGTACATCGAGAAGAACTCCCGCCGGTTCATCGGAGAGCTCAAAGAGCTCTGCTCGTTCCCCAGCATCTCCAATCACGGTCGTGAAGCCATCCAGCCGGCGCGCGACTGGCTTGCCGAGCGGCTCGCGAAGTTCACAGATCGCGTCGAGACGCTCGAAGCGGGGGGCATGCCGGCGCTGTACGCCGAGGTGCCGGGCGCGGGGCGGCGCAAGCTGCTGCTTTACGAGCATTACGACGTGCAGCCCGTCGACCCGATCGACCTGTGGACCACGCCGCCGTTCGAGCCGGCCGAGCGGGACGACCGGATCTTTGCGCGTGGCGTTGCCGACGACAAAGCTGACGTCATGGCACGCATCCACGCGCTTGAGACGCTGAAGCAGCTGGGCGAGGTGCCGGTCACGCTTCGCTTTCTGATCGAGGGCGAGGAGGAGATCGGCTCCCGGTCTTTCGAGAAGATCGCGCACGACCACGCCGCCAAGCTGCGCGCGGACGGGTGCCTGTGGGAGTCGGGCACGTCCTTCGACGACGCCGGCAGGGCGACGCTGCAGTTCGGCTGCCGCGGCCTGGTCTACATCACCCTGCGCGTCAAGCTGCTCGACTTCGACCAGCACTCGGGCTTTGCGTCGATCTATCCGTCCGCGGCGCACTACATGGTCGCCGCCTTGAGAAGCCTGTGCGACCAGGACATGAACATAAAGATCGAGGGCTTCTACGACAAGGTGGTGCAGCCGACTGAGGCGGATCGCCGCATGATGGCCGGCATCGACCCCGAGATCGAGAAGCGCCGCAAGCTGGTGGGCTTCGACAAGCTGGTCCGGGATCCCAAGCCCGACCAGGTGATCGAGCAGATGCTGTTCCTGCCCACCTGCAACATCGCGGGGATCACGACCGGCTACCAGGGCCCTGGCTCGAAAACCGTGCTGCCGGCAGAGGCGACCGCCAAGCTCGACTTCCGGCTCATTCCCAACCAGGATCCGGACGAGGTCCGCGAGCTGCTTCGCAAGCACCTGGACCGGCACGGTTTCGACAGAGTCGAGATCCTGGCCGGCGAGGGTGAAAAGCCCGCGCGGTCCGATCCCAACTCGGCGGTCGCCAAGAGCGTGATCGAATGCGTCCGGGAGATGCACGGCGAGCCGGTGCTGTGGCCGTTCATGCCCGCCACGGGACCAATGCACCCGGTCGTTTCAGACCTTGAAATTCCCACCGTGCTTCCGGTCGGAGTGGGGCGCCCCGACAACCGGATCCACGCGCCCAACGAGAACATCCGCGCCGCCGATTACGTCAACACGGTGCGCCTCATGTGCCGGATCTGGGAGCGTTTCGGAGCGAGCTGATGGAAAAGTTGACCGACAAGCTGTTCACCGTCAAGTACAACGAGGACACCGGCAAGCCGCACATCGAGATCGTCAACCAGAATGTGTGCCTGTCGAAGTGCACGGGGAAGTACTGCACCCATTTCTGCCCGGCCGGCGTGTACGAGTGGAACGAGGAGCAGAAGAAGAACCTGGTGAGCTTCGGCAACTGCATCGAGTGCGGGGCCTGCTCCATCGGCTGCCCGTTCGACAACATCTCGTGCCACGCCCCCCGGGGCGGCTACGGCGTCCGGTACACCAACGGCTAGGGCGGCCCTAATGCCGGATAGTCCGGACTATCCGGGGGTCCGGCCAGGGTCGAGCTTGGTTCGTCCGGACTATCCGAGGGTGGTGGACCCGGCAGGCGAGGCCACTTCGGAATACAGCCCGAACTGGGAATACTTCCTATTGAGGCAATGAGCGATTACGACGTGATCATCGTGGGGGGCGGGCCCGCCGGGCTGGCGGCCGCGCTGTACACGGCCCGGATGAACCTGAAGACCGTGGTTTTGGACCGCGGACCCCTTGGCGGTCAGCTGCTGAACACCGAGCTGGTCGAGGACTACCCCGGCATGGAGTCTATTCTCGGCTCGGACCTGGCGTTGAAGATGGGCGACCACGCCCGGAAGTTCGGCGTCGAGGTCCGCGATTTCGAACCCGTCCACGAGATAGACGTGGAAGGCAACAGCAAGGTGGTACGGATGGAGTCGGGCGAAGAGCTCCGGGCGCCCGCGCTGATCATGGCCGCGGGCGGCCTCCCGCGCTACCTTCAGGTGCCCGGCGAGCAGGAGTACTCGGGACGCGGCGTGAGCTACTGCGCAGTCTGCGACGGCGCCTTCTTCAAGGGCCAGGAGCTCGCCGTAATTGGCGGCGGGGATGCCGCGGTCGAGGAGGGAGAGTTTCTCACCCGATACGCGTCAAAGGTCTACATCCTGCACCGCCGCAGCGAGCTGCGCGCCCAGCCGATCCTCGTCGAGCGGGCTCAGGCAAACCCCAAGATCGAGTTCATCTTCGACGCCCATGTCAAAGAGATCGCCGGAGACGACAAGGTCCGGGATGTCCTTTACGAGCAGCACGGCGAGATGAAAGAGCTCCACGTCGGCGGCGTCTTCATCTTCATCGGATTCGTGCCGAACTCGTCGCTGCTCAAGGTGCACGTGGACCACGACGCCGCGGGATACATCCAGACCGACCGCAACATGCAGACGTCGGTGGAGGGAATCTGGGCGGTGGGCGACGTGCGCGCTCAGCTGACCAAGCAGATCGCAACCGCCGTTGGTGACGGAACCACTGCTGCGGTCGCCGCCTCGATGTACATCAGCGCACTTAAGGACGCCGCCCGAGCTTAGGCCGCGGTCAGCGGGCGCTGACGATACTTTTGCGGCTCTGAGCTTAGGCTCCGCTAGAGGGGCGGATTGGCGAGCACGACCGACAGCTCGATCTGGCGATCCGGCACGGTCCAGTAGGACTGGAGCAATGCCCTCTTCTGCTCGGGCGTGGTCAGCTCGAAACCATGACGGCGGTAGAAGCTGATCGCCCATTCGGCGGCCGCCCATGTGCCGACCAGCATGCGCCGCGTGTCCAGGGTTCGCAGGTGCTCGATCAGCGCGCCTCCCACGCCGTTGCGCTGGCTGGTGGATAGGACGTAGGCGTGGCGGATCAGGTTCACGTCGCGAACGGGTTGGATACCCATCACCCCGACCAGCTCCCGGTCCGCCTCATAGCCCCAGAAGGCGACACCCGCGCCGATCTCGTGATCGAGCTCGTGCGACGGCATGTAGGGCTCATGCCAGCGATCCGCAGGGATGACTCCGCGGTACGCAACCGCCGCGTCGTTGACGATCGCGAGAATCGTCTCGCGCTCGTTGTCGCGGCAGGGCCGGATCGTGCTCACCGGTCTACTGCGGGGGCGATGGCGATTCCTCCAACCAGCGCGTCTCGCCAACCGCGACCGCGATGTGAGCCATGGGTGCCGTTTTGCCCGCCCCGTGCCAGTGCTCCTCGCCGGGATCAGCCGTCACCGTATCGCCCTCATTGATGCGCTGCGGAGCGTGTCCGCGGGCTTGGACCCAGCCCTCACCGTGGATGACGTGCAGCAGCTGTCCGCCTGCGTGCGAATGCCAGTGGTTTCGAGCGCCGGCCTCGAACCGAACGACCGCGGCAAATATCGAGGGCGTCTGCGGCGAAGCCTGAACCAGCTCTCGCGCAACTGCAATGCCCGTGAAGTGCGACGGATCCATTGTGTTCTGAACGTCGAATGCCTCTGACCGTGGTGTGATCTTCATGCCACCTCCAGTTTCCATGATTCACGTCGGCCGCCGACAAACACCGTGCCCCAGTCTCAAGACGTCGTACATTCATGTCGGGGCGCGATACGTCCGAAGACTCCATCGTGATCCTCGGTTCGGGAATGGCCGGCGGCGTCGCGGCCAGAACCTTTCGCGAGGACGGGTACGGCGGCCGCCTCGTTCTGATCGGCCGCGAGCCGACTCCTCCGTTTGGCCGCCCGCCTCTGTCCAAGACGTACCTTCGCGGTGAAGAGTCGCTGTCGGGCTGGTTCGTGAACCCGGAGGACTGGTACGAGAAGAACCGCGTGGACCGGGTTGCCGCCACCGCCGCGCACGTCGACATCCGCGCGCGTCGCGTCGAGCTGGCTGGTGGGAACGCTGTTTCGTACAGCCGCCTCTTGATCACGACGGGAGGTGAGAACAGGCGCCTGGACGTCCCTGGTGCGCAGCTGCCGGGTGTCTTCCAGCTCCGGACGGTGGCCGACTGCGACGCGATCAAACAAGCCGCCCTGCGTGGGGCCCGAGCGCTGGTGGTCGGGATGGGCTTCATCGGTTCCGAGGTCGCCGCCTCGCTGACCCAGCTGGGCGTTCGGGTGAGCGCCGTCTTGCCCGGCCGTGCTCCGCTCGAGTCAGTCCTGGGCCCCGAAATGGGAGAGCTCATGGCCGGAATCCATCGGGAGGCGGGCGTCGAGCTGGTGACCGGCGATGAGGTCGTCCGATTCGAAGGTGCCAGGCAAATCGAACAGGCGGTGACGAGGAATGGGCGCAGGCTGGAGTGCGATCTCGCCGTCGTGGCGGTGGGCATCCGACCGTCGGTCGCTTTCCTCGAAGGCAGCGGAGTGGCGCTTGACAATGGCGTGAGCGTCGACCCTTCGTGCCGGACAAACGTGCCGGGAATATTCGCCGCCGGCGATCTGGCCAACCACATGCATCCCCTTTTTGGCCGCATTCGGGTCGAGCACTACAACAACGCTGAGAAGCAAGGGGCGGCGGCCGCCCGGTCGGTCTTGGGCTCGGCAGCGTCGTTCGCATACGTCCACACGTTCTGGTCGGATCAGTACGAGCACAAGCTCGAGTACGTCGGTCACGCCCGCACATGGGACCGCTTCGTCGTGCGCGGGTCGGCGATGGATCGGAAGCTTGTCGGGTTCTACCTGGCGGATGGCGTGCTGCGCGCGGCGGTGGGTGTGAATCGCGGCGGTGACCCGGAGCTGGATGAGCACGATGAGATGGCGGCGGCGGGACGCTTGATCGCCAAGCAAGCCCGGCCAGACCCCGCAGCCCTGGCCGACGAAGGCCGGGACCTGAGTCGTCTATAGATTCATCTCGCCTTCGGGGAGTCGGCGAGGTAGAGCTCTGCCCTGCGGTTCGACTCACTTTGAGGGTGGCTGTCCTCCAGGCGTCTCATCTCCTGCCTGACCTCGTCGCTGAGGCCACGAGCGTCGTTCCAGTTGACCTCGACCAGGTTTCCGCCTGGGTCGCGAATGTACAGCTGGACCTGGCCGCTCGGGAGCTCGTTCAGGTGCGAGCCCATGGTTTCGACGTCGTGAAGGCCTCTCGTGCGAGTTGCTCGGAAAACCGCCTCGAAGTCGTCGACCCCGAGTGCGAAATGGTGGTAGGCGGGGGCGGCGCCCGGGCGCTCGAACAGATGGAGCTGCAGGTCGCCTACACGCAGCCACTGAACGGGGAACCCGAAGTTGGGCGTGTCGATTGTTTCAGCGCCGAAGATCTCGATGTAGAACTGGACGGAATGCTGGAGGTCACGGGCCACGATGCTGACGTGATTGATGTGCGCCCGGGTCACCGGCTCACGATAGCGCGCCCTGATGCGGCCGCCAACGCGGCCTGGGCGGAGTGCTAGCCTTCGAGTCCAATGCAGGCCCGCATTGCGTGCCTCAGCCCCTTTGACGAAGGGACCGTGCGCGCCATGTTGAAGGGCCGCCACCGCGTAGAGGTCCTGCTCGTGCCCCCACCGCCTGCCCAGGCGGACGTGGCGGCTGCGTGCGCCGATGCCGATCTTGTGATCGCCGACCGACGGCACAGGCATCAGATCGACCGCGCTGTCCTGCAGCAGATGAGCCGGTGCCTGCTCATCCAGCAAGCGGCGGTCGGATTCGATTCAATCGACCACCGTGCAGCCGCCGAGCTCGGCATCCCGGTCGCGAATGCGGCCGGATACAACAAGGATTCGGTTGCCGATTGGACGGTGATGGCGATGATCGCGCTCCTCCGCCGCTCCCACTGGTTGGACCGCCAGCTCCGAGCAGGTGGTTGGCATGCGTCAGACCCCCTTCGCAGCGAAGAGACGATGGGGCGCGAGCTGGGCGCGATGACGGTGGGCATCATCGGGATGGGCAACATCGGCTCGGCTGTGGCGCATCGGGTCGCGGCGTTCGGCGCGCGGATCCTGTTCGCCGACGCCGTACCTCGAACCGCCCCCAATGCGGTCCAGGTCGACCTCGAGACAATTCTTCTGGAGAGCGACATCGTGTGCGTGCATGCGCCGCTTGACCTCGATACAAAGGCCCTGATCGGCCGCGAGGCGCTCTTCCGCATGAAAAAGGGTTCCTACGTGATCAATGCGGCGCGCGGCGCCATAGTCGACGAGACCGCTCTGGTCGACGCACTGCGGTCTGGCCATCTCGCCGGCGCGGGGCTCGACGTGTTCGAAGTCGAACCGCTGCCGCTAGATTCGCCCCTGCGATCCCTGGACAACGTCGTCCTCGCTCCGCATCGCGCAGGGGCGACACTCGACGCCGACGCCCGATTGATCGAGGTCATCGGAGAAAACCTGATGCGCGTGCTCGATGGTCAGCCACCCGTCAACGTCGTCAACGGTGTGATCGCGGCGAGGGTGCGATGAGCTCGCTGAGCGAACAGTGGAAGGCGGGCAAAGCGACGCTCGGTGCGTGGTGCACCATCCCAAGCTCGTGGACCGCCGAGGTGGCGGCGCGCTCGGGGCACGACTGGGTCTGCGTCGACACCCAGCACGGCTTGATCGGCTACGACGTCATGCTCCCCATGCTCCAGGCCATCTCGGCAGGCGGCGTTCCGTCCTTTGTGCGCGTGCCATGGAACGAGCCCGGCTCGATCATGAAGGCGCTCGACGCGGGAGCGGGCGGCGTCATCGTGCCTATGGTCAATTCGGTCGGCGAGGCACAGGCCGCGGTCGACGCCTGCCGCTATCCGCCCGATGGCATGAGGAGCATGGGTCCGGTCCGCGCCAGGGAGGTCGACAGCGACTGGCGGCGCCCGATCTGCGTGGTGATGATCGAGACCGTGCAAGCCGTGGATCGAGCCGACGAAATCTTGTCAGTGCCCGGCGTTGATGCCGTGTTCGTCGGCCCCAACGACCTGGCCGTCTCGGCGGGGCTCGACTCGAGCTATGAGGGATCTCATCCCGAACATCGCCGGTTGATCGAGGCGATCGTCCGGGCCGCCCTCTCGAATGGCGTTGCTGCCGGGATCATGTGCGGGTCGCCTGAGGTCGCCGCACAGTGGCACAAGCTCGGCTTTGTCATGCTCGGGCTGCAGTCGGACACAAGACTTCTCGCGGCCGCGTCTGAAGAGATCGCTGCGCAGTCGAGGGAACTGACCGGTAACAGCTAGGCGATGTCACCCGACTCAGTACCGCTCGAGCTGGTCGCCGACCTACACAACGTCATCGGCGAAGGCCCCGTCTGGCTCGAGGACGAGCAGCGCCTGGTCTGGGTCGACATCAAAAGTCACCGTGTCCAGTGGCTCGATCCCGAAACCGGCCACGTCGAGCAGCTCGACGTCGGCGCCGATGTCGGGGCGGTGGCGCCGACGATGTCGGGCAACCTGATCGCAGCGATTGGAAACGGGTTTCAGCTCATCGATCGAACGTCGGGAAGGACAGACACCGTCGCGGCCGCCGAGCCTCACCAGCCAGAGAATCGAATGAACGATGGGAAATGCGACAGCCGAGGAAGGTTTTGGGCGGGATCGATGGCCAACGACGAAGCGCCCGGCGCGGGTGCGTTGTATCGATTGAATCTCGATCACACGGTCGACCGCGTGCTCTCCGACGTCACGGTGTCGAACGGACTCGACTGGACGGACGACGATCGGCTCATGTACTACATCGACTCGCTGAGCTACTGCATCGACGGGCTCGACTTCGAGCCGTCGGCCGGCACGGTCACCAATCGAAGGCCCCTGATTCGAATCGAGAAGGGTGACGGCCTACCCGATGGTATGACGCTTGATTCCAAGGGCGGCATCTGGGTCGCGCTGTGGGGCGGTTGGTCAGTCCGCCGGTACCGGCCCGACGGAAGCTTCGATCTCGAGATCAAAGTTCCTGTGAGCAGGGTGAGCAGCTGCGTCTTCGGAGGACCCGAACTGTCGGATCTGTACATAACGACCGCCGCAACAGGACTCTCAGAGGAGCAGCTCGAGAAGCAGCCGCATGCGGGCGGCCTGTTCCGGTGCCGGCCCGGACACGTCGGCCGACCTCCGTACAGGTTCGGCGGCTAGGCTCAGATCGGGCTCAGGCCAAGCTCCTGGGCGAGGTCGTTGATCGCGCGAAGTGTCGCGCCAGCGACGGGAATTCCCTCCGACGTGCGCTCCGCACGCGATCGCCATTCGGGTTCGCCCGGCATCTGAATTGCGTCGAAACCCGCGGCGGTTGGGGCCGCATGGAGGCGGCCCTCCAAGGCGTCCGCCTGCTCCATGAAGTCG
Source organism: Chloroflexota bacterium (assembly GCA_005881275.1). Lineage (GTDB taxonomy): Bacteria > Chloroflexota > Dormibacteria > Dormibacterales > Dormibacteraceae > 40CM-4-65-16. The sequence goes on along the minus strand of VBEF01000039.1, from coordinate 3,758 downwards.
CTCGCCGGCAAGAACCTGCCCACGTCGATCGCGAGCAGCATGGTGCCGTTGCCGTTGCTGTAATCAGGGTCTGAGGACAAGCCGGTGCCTGACAGCATCCCGGCCATCAGCTCGGCCATCACGCTCAGTCCGAATCCCTTGTGTCCGCCGAACGTGGTGAGCGCGCCTCCGTCGTAGAAAGCAGCGGTGTCGGTGGTCGGTTGGCCACTCTTGTCCACCACCGCGCCGAGAGGCGCCTTCGAGCCGTTGGCGTGGGCGATCCTCAGCTTCCCCTCGGCGATGGAGGCGGTCGCGAAATCAACGACGATCGGGGGTTTGCCCGGTGACCGCGGAGCGCCCCACGCAATCGGATTCGTGCCCAGGAGGCGCGTGTACCCGCCGTAGGGCGCGACCGCCGGAGGGGAGTTGCAAGTCATGAGCCCTATCTGGCCCGCGCGGCTCAAGTCCTCGATGTATTCACCCAATCGCCCGATGTGGTTGCAGCGGCCGACGGTGACCAGCCCGACCCCGTTGGCGCGCGCGAGCTTCGAGGCGGTGTCCGTCGCGATGTGAGCGGCGGGCTGGCCCCATCCCCAGGCGCCGTCGACTCGCGCGCAGGCATCGCCGAGCGACTCGACCACCGCGCGAGCTCCGGGCTGAACCTGGCCGCTTCGAACGCCGGCCACGTACGACGTGAGCCTGATCACGCCGTGCGAGTCATGGCCGGCGAGGTTGGCGTCGACAAGTGACCCGGCAACGATCGCCGCGAGGTCTTCGGGCGTGCCGACCGCCTCGAGAATCGCCTGGCCGAGGCGCTTCAGGTCAGGACCTTTGTAGCGGACGCCCCGCTCCGCGGCCTCGCTCACGACATCAGCATGAAGTGACTTGAGAGAGCCGTCATGATTGGCCGCCGATGTCGAGAACGGGCGGCGTGCTCCGTCCTGGTGGTGAACGTGCCGTTACAGGCACAAATTCCGGTCACGAGGAGTCAGAGATGAGATACCTGCTGATCGTCAATTTCGAAGGAGGCGTCGTCGAGGCGCCAATGGAGGAGTGGAAGCCGGAGGAGATCACCGCACATCTCGACTATTACGAGGCCCTTCACAAGGAGCTGGTCAGCAGCGGCGAGCTGGTCGATTCCCAGGTCCTGGCCGGACCGAATCTAGCCAAGATCGTGCGATTCGACGGCCTGAATGCGCCCGTCGTCACCGATGGTCCCTTCCAGGAATTCAAAGAGTGGCTGGCCGGGTATCAGATCGTCGACGTCGACTCAGAAGCACGCGCCATAGAGATCGCCGCGAAGATCTCGGCCGTGCCCGGACCTGGCGGGATTGCGACCCAGCAGCCGATCCAGGTGCGGCAGGTGATGGACCAGGCGCCGTCCGACGTCGCAGAGATGGAGGCGTTTCTTCAACAGGTAGGTGGCGAGCGCTGAACGTGCCGCCGCGTGTGGAGGACCTGCTGCGCGACCTTGCGCCGCAGGTCCTTGGCGTACTCATCCGCAGGTCGGGTGACTTTTACGCTGCGGAAGACGCGGTTCAGGAGGCGCTGCTCGCGGCGGCCGTGCACTGGCCGCGCGATGGCGTTCCGGCGAAACCGCTCGGTTGGCTCGTGCACACGGCCGTCCGGCGGATGATCGATCAGAGGCGAAGTGACCAGTCCCGGCGAGATCGCGAAAGCCTGGCCCTGCTTCAGGAAGCGCCCACCGGAGAGATCCCCGCAAAAGACGACACGTTGATTCTTCTGTTCATGTGCTGCCATCCGGCGCTGACCCCAGCGTCAGCCATCGCACTGACATTGAGGGCCGTGGGTGGACTCACCACCGCCCAGATCGCCAACGCATTCCTCGCGGGCGAGGCGACGATGGCTCAGCGCATCAGCCGGGCGAAGCACATCATCAAGGCTTCAGGCGTGCGCTTCCGTATGCCGACACGCAACGAGCTGGCAGCAAGACTGCGCACGGTGCTGCATGTGCTGTACCTCATGTTCAACGAGGGGTACGCGAGCAGCACCGGCCACGAGCTGAACCGCACCGACTTGGCGGATGAAGCGATTCGGTTGACGAGGATGCTGCAGCGGCTGCTTCCCGACGACGGCGAGGTCATGGGTCTGCTCGCACTGATGCTGCTGATCGATGCCAGACGCCGGGCGCGGATCAACGCGAGAGGCGACCTGATCACGCTTGCGGAACAGGATCGCACTCAGTGGGATCAGGCGCTGATCGCCGAAGGGGTCGCGTTGATCAACCGCGCGATCGGCAAAGGGGCGGTTGGCGAGTACCAGCTGCAGGCCGCGATATCCGCTGTCCATGATCGGGCCGCCCGACCTGAACGCACCGACTGGCCACAGATCCTCGGGCTGTACGGGCTGCTCGAGCAGCTGACCGGGAATCCGATCGTCACGCTCAACAGGGCAGTTGCCGCCGCGATGGTCGACGGCCCGGCCGCAGGCTTGACCCTGCTCGCCGAGGTCGAGGATCGGCTGAGGGGACACCATCGCCTCGACGCGGTCCGAGCTCACTTGCTCGAGATGGCTGGAGACACCCGAGGTGCAATGGCGCACTATCGAGCGGCGGCAGGCCATACGACAAACCTGGCGGAGCAGCGGTACCTCACCACGCAAGCCGCGCGTTTGAAGATGCAAGCCGCACGCGACGGCGTCGCGAGCGGCTGACTGCTAACGCGTGACGTCGATCCAGACCAGGCCCGGCGGGAGCGTCACGGGCTGGCCGCTGTCGAGCTGGAAAACCAGGGGCCCGTGGCTGTCCGTCGACGCCCAGGTGCCTCCGTACTGCTGTCCCTTGTAAAACACGTCGAGGCGTCCGTTGGTGTCGAGCTCGAAGTCGTGGATGTGCGCCCCGTGGCCGTCACCGACATCCAGCAGCCATTCTCGTGTGTGGATGACCATCAGCATCTCGATGTGGAGCGGCTGACTGAGGCTGGCGTCCGAGTACAGGTGCCCCTCTTCCTTTTTTGTATAGGTACCGGTGGCCGCGTCATAGGAATACGTTGAGTAGTGCTCGTCGACGTTCGTTGTGCTGACCGCGGTGCCGCCGCCGAGGTTCGGCCTCGACTTCGGGATTGTGTAAGAGGGGAGTCCGAAGAGCCCTTCGGCGGCGGCCACCTTGTCCCCGTTGATCATCAGGTTGTCCGGTGCGTACCGGGCGTTGCTCCGGTACTGGTAGCCGACTGTGTCGAAGAACTGCGGCGTCGGGTCCTGGGCGGCGCGAGCCCGCGTGGCCTGTGATTCGCCCGACTGGAATAGGAGGCCTTTGTAGTGGCGGCCGATCTTCAGCGAGATGAACCGCGCCGAGCGCATGGGCCCGATCAGGTCGGGCGCGTTCTGATAGATCGCTGTGAGACGCGTAATCCCCCCCTCGGCGAGGTACTCGAAGATGACGTCGGCTGCCTGCAGGCCGTTCTGGTCGCGCGCGAACTCATCGTTGGGGATCTGGATCAGGGCCGGATACCCAAGCGCCACTGTGTGCTGGTGGTTGTGCCAGTAGATGCCAGTCTTCAGCGTGAACCCGGCCGGAACGAGGTGACCGGTCTGGTCGCGGCCCCCCGGCGCGACCTGGACGGTGACCGGGCCGGAGGGCAGACCCGCCAGCGAGAACGTGGCGCTCTTGCTGTCGGCGGCCCACGTGAGGCTCGCTATCTGGGTGCCGACGCTGGCCTTGATCGTGACCGGCTCCATCGCGTCATTGAAGGTGAGCTTCATCGTCGCGCCGGCCTCGACCTCGTTGCCGTCTTTCAGCGGGCTGCCGTCCGCCGCGGTGA